>JASFSK010000038.1:0-15635 GCA_050114455.1 Desulfobacterales bacterium
ATGACCTTGAATATTTTCTGAATCGTTTCCGATTCACCTAAAATTCCGGTTGCTGCTTGCCTGACCGAGGCCGCATCAATGCGGGAGCCGTTTATAATCAATTGAATATCCTGTCGGCTTTCATCAAAGGTGAACCCACCGGTTGCCTGCAGTCTGGGAAAGTCCAATCCTAACTCTTTCAAGGAAATTTCGACCTTCCCGTTGCCAATATGGGCAGTACATCGGATACGCCCGCCCTTTATCAACAAGTCTTCTGGGCCGCGTCGCAATGCCAACAACGGAATGCCGCCGTCAATTGCGGCCTTTAAATTTCCAGTACCGTCTAAAGTCAGATCAATAGAAAAATTTGCACGCGTATCCGTCACTTGCAGGGTTGAGTCGTGCAGAAGATAGGCCATTAAGGCTTGAGGGCGGAACTGTGACAGCCGAATATGCCCTTTGCCTTCAAAACTCAATGGATTCAAGGAACCTTTAACATCAATTTGATCCCAAAGATTTGATTTGCACTTGATGAAAAAGTCTAGATTCTTCGGCCGGCGTCTATAGGAAGCCTGCACTTCGCTGAGTTTGAATTTGCGTCCCAAAGGGTCTACTAAGTTAATTTTTCCATATTTGACCACCAGGTTTAGCTGCGGTAATTTAAATTCCGGCAAACCTTGAATCGCCTTGTATATCGCCTTGACGATAGCATCAAACGATGCAGGTCGCCCAGAGAGCGGTTCCCCGCGAGTGATTTGAGGCAACTCCATAAAATAATCTGCGTATTCAAGAATAACAGCGTCGGCTTGAAGTCTCCCCCAAAATAGAGGTAAGATCCTTGGATAAATCTTCATACGGTACATATTTATCGTGAAGCTGTCTGGGATTGTTATATCCACTTTGTGGATGACAACGTGGGGCCGGGGAAAATATGAAATGCCGAGTCGGCGGTATCTTATCTCACCGCCGATCTGCTCGGAGACAGCATTTTGGACATTTTGTCTCACCGTTTCCAAGTTGATCATTAGCGGCGAGATGATTAACGCGCTGACCACCAAGGCAGCAACGATCAGCAGACTTTTGACCAGCATGCGGCTGATTTTTCTAGGTTTACTCATAGTAGAACAAGAGAATGAGGCCAGTTGGCCGGATTTTCTTAGGATAACAATTCGTCATCGGAAATCACAGACCTGGATCGCGCAAACCAGATGAGAAATAGGCTTCTAAAATAACCGGGGCCGATCGGTTGGTCAAGCTGAAATTTAATTAATAGTTATTACAGCGTGTTATACTTCAAAGTGGCGAATCTTGTTTCCGAGTTCAAAGGTATTGACCCTAAGTTGGATATGCTGTAATATAGTTAACTTTTCACAATTAAAATTAGACAGCTGTAATATATAGGAAGATCGATAAACGAAAAGGGGGGTTGTATGTACAATAAAACGGTTATGGATCATTTCCGGAATCCGAGGAATGTTGGAGTGATCGAGGATGCAAACGGCGTCGGAGAGGTTGGAAATCCCCTTTGTGGCGACATGATGACGATTTATTTGAAAATTTTAGACGATCGAATTGAAGATATTAAATTTCAGACGTTTGGCTGCGGATCCGCCATTGCGGTGTCAAGTATGTTGACAGAAATAGCTTTGGGAAAGTCCATCGATGAAGCGAAAAGCATAACAAATAAAGATGTGGCTGCTGCCCTGGAAGGTTTGCCTAAAAACAAGCTGCATTGCTCGAATTTAGGGGCAGATGCTCTCCAGTTGGCCCTGAAGGATTACGAGGATAGAAAAGCAGGGGTAACCCGGGCTGAACCCAAGCGCAAGGACGAGCATGAACATACCCATGGGGACAAATGTTACTGCCCCTATTGCGATATCGAGCTGGATATGGAAGCCACATTTTGCGATGCGTGTCAGACCGATATTGAAGAGGACCACTGAGGTGATGACGATGAAATCCATAAATTTCGATCATATTTCAGCCAATCCGCTCTTGCCTGAAGTTAAAAAAGCAATGATCGATGCCATCCATGAAGATTATCATAACCCATCAAGTCAGCATCGTGCCGGGGAAAAAGCTGCAGAAGCCCTGGCGCAGGCACGCGACTCTGTGGCGACGCTTATCAATGCAGCAATGCCGAAGGAAATCGTGTTTACCTCAGGCGGCACCGAATCAATAAATCATGCCATAAAAGGTGTGGCAATGGCCAATATTGAAAAAGGTAAACACATCATCACTTCCAACATCGAGCACAATTCAGTCATCCGCAGTTTGAGGCGGCTAAAGTCCGCCGGCTTTAATGTGACGTCCCTGTCAGTGGATGATAGTGGACGGGTGAATCCCCAAGACATTGCAGATGCGATCACTGATCAAACAACGCTTGTGTCGATCATGCACAGCAACAACGAGACCGGTACCCTGCAGCCGGTTGACAGAATTGCCCAAATTTGCCGGGAACGTAAGGTGATATTTCACACTGATGCCGTCGATTCCGTGGGAGTAGTGCCCTTTGATGTCCAAAAACTCGGTATTGATTTGCTCAGTTTTGCCTCCAATACCTTTTATGGCCCCGTCGGGGTGGGTGGGTTGTATATTCGGCGCGGAACCAGGATTTTCCCGCTATTGGATGGCGGCGTTCAGGAAAACAACAAGCGGGCGGGTACTGAAAATTTGATTGGTATCATCGGTATGGGAAAAGCTGCCGATCTTGCTCGGCGGGACATGAATGCAAATATCCTGCACGTCAAGAATCTCAAAGAAAAATTTCTCAAAGAATTACCTGATTATATCGATGAATTCATAATTAACACCAATGAACAGCATAGTCTGCCGAATCTTGTGTCAATTTCCATTAAGTACATTGAAGGTGAGAGTGTCGTTTTAATGTTGGATGACGACGGAATCTCAGCATCAACCCGGTCCGCCTGTGCCACCGGTTCACTGAGAGCATCGCATGTGTTGCTGTCATTAGGACTAAGCCATGCGGATGCTCAGGGAACCCTGGTGATATCTTTCGGCATTGAAAATACCGATGAAGATGTCGCCGCATTTTTAGCCTCGCTTAAAAAAGTTGTTACCACCTTGCGCGAAATTTCACCGCTTTATAAAAAAAAACGAGGCGTAAACTAGTATAATAACCTCCCTGACTTGGACTGCCGGCTTTTATAGAAATTAATTTGGGGATTTTTCAAGCGCTAGTAAATTCGCATCATTCGCGTCCGACATCATACTGTCAAAATACATGTCGATAATATCACTGTGAATGGAATATTTGTCTTTAAGGAGATCTTTAAATCCAGCATAATCGGGTTCTGCCATCAACTCATCAATTTCAATCAAATGCATTTTCATTTGATGCACTGCCTTTTCAACAGGTCTAATTCAACGGACTTTGCTTCAATGCGAATTCGAGGCGCCATGATTTTTTTCCGTCATTGATAACCACATCCTGCCGGCGGATTTCGGTCACCTGATATCCATCCACCGTTCCTCCCTCACGAACGATACGGCTGTTAATGACCGCCATGCGTTTGGCGGCATCATTGAACCAAGCAAGTGCTTGAAGTTTGAGTTTCGAGTCGTCAATTCGGTCATAAATCCTTGTTTTAACATTTTTTTTATTTTTTTTTGCAGGTTTGCCCGAAGGAACACGCTTGGCAGGGGTCGTTTTCTTTGAGACCGCTGAATTTTTCGCTAAGGCCCTTTTTTGCTGTGAACTTTTTGATATCGGTGCCGCAATCGGTTGGGTAGTTTGGACGGCTGCGCTCTGTTTTGAATTTTTTTGACCGATGGTCATCCCCGTCATACTGGTGCCTGCTTTAACTGAATCTTTTTTTTCGGTATTTTTGGATGCATCCGCTCTAATACTATTATTTGCCGGTTGAACCCGATTTGGGCGCCTTCGGATCTGACCTGATGGCGCCGGGGGGATTTTAGCCCTAAAGATTTTTGATGCCGCCGATGATTCGGGGGATATTTCGCCTTGCTCGACTGAAACCTCACCTTCAAATTTTTTTGTAATTACGCTCTTTTGCCGGCCAAATAAAATGATTGCTGCAATGACAAAGACCGTCAGGGTTAAAAAAAATAAAATTAAGCCGGGCAGAAACCACCTGCGCCCTGATTTTGTATTTTTCTCCGGTATAACATCTCCGGTCTTCGGCATGGTGAAAAAGGAATCTGACCGCGATGACTGCACTTCAATTCTTTTTAAGGCCTTCAGGATGGAGCTCAATTTAATATTCCTTTATCCGAATTCCATGGACTGTAGTTCAATTCATAACCCATCCGATATATCGGGATGAGCATTTGCAAGAATCTGCCCCACAGCGAGGGCAGGCTACATGGATCAAATCTGAGCGATGCCATTGACTTAGGAGTGGGACGCCATACAACGGGCGTTTTGAAATTATAATAGAAACGCATGTTATGTGTACATCTTATTGCGGTCCTTTGCTCAAACGGGGCATATCAAAGGAACCCTTGATTTTATAGAGAATTATTTTTGTCAACGGTCCGACGAAACCATCAGCAATGATACCATACTTGGTTTGAATTTCCTCAATAACACTACGGGTTTGGTTGTCGTAATCACCGTTTAACTCAACATTAACATAGCCCAGTTCATTTAACAGCATCTTTAGGGTGATGATTGAATCTGAATTGGTTCGAGTCGGCAAGGTTCCCGTGAGAGAAAGATAATTTTTCCACGGCAGATAGGCAACTCCCGACCAGTAATGGTTAATCTCATCTTCGGTTGACATGATCACCTTATTTTCTTTTGGGAGGTCGAAACTTATTCTATCTCCATCTGCCCGACTCAGCGTCAGATACCCGGGTTCTTCACTGTCGGTCGGATAAAACTCCAAAATGGCAGGCAAATTCAAACGTTTCAGTAAACTAAGATTCGTTTCCATCCGATGGATGAAAATACCGCTGGGCTTGACCGTCAGACGAAAAAAGGCATGATCATCGTCCAGACTGTCAAGGTAAGGTTTCAATTCAACGGGTGTTTGCCATAGCCACATCGCATTTTTGAGAGCGGTGTGCCGGGAAGATCGAATATCCATTCCCGCCAGATAATCGCCCAGTTTCAAAATTTCATTGGGATTCGGGGTTGCTGTTTTCGTTAAGGGATCCTCTTGGTTGGAAGGAAAGTTCTGCACCAAAGAACCGGTGCTATCCGTGGCTGAAACCTCAGGTTCGGTTGACGGGGTACCATCGGGAATTTGCAGTCCTGGTTCCGGCTCCGGTAATATGTCCGAGCTATAAACGCCACGGTCGTCATGGCTGTGTTTTTCGCTTTTTTTGGAACCCGGTCCGTTTATCGCAGAAATATCAAGCTGCAAATATTGCTGATGTTTAAGAATTTGGTTGATTTCATCTAAAAGTGGCCTGTGATAAATTATCGCTGCTACGATGATGATCAAAACTGCAATCAAAACCAATAATTGTTTCCAGCGATGAAATCCAATTTTTCCACCGGTACGCGTGCCGGCCAACTCTTTAATGGACGCCCTGGCGATGCTGCCGGTGATTTTATACCGGTTAAGTCCAAAAGCAGTCAACAGCGATCGGTCGCAGGCAATATTGATTACCCTCGGAATTCCTTTAGAATATTTATAAATTTGACGAAATGCGGAGCGACTGAATTTAATTGCCGCATCTTGTGCCGCAATACTGATGCGATACCGGATATATGCCACCGTTTCCTCATAATTTAGAGCGGAGAGCCGGTATCTGAGCGTAATTCGCTGACTCAGCTGTCTAAGCTCGTGGGAGTCCAGAATTTCGCTGAGTTCGGGTTGACCGACGAGAATTACCTGGAGCAGCTTTTCCCGGTTGGTTTCAAGATTCGACAGCAGCCGTAATTGCTCCAATACATTTCGGCTCAGATTTTGGGCTTCATCGATGAGCAAAATGACCTTTTTACGCTGTGCTTTGGCACGTAGGAGAAAAGAATTAAGCTTGTCTATTAAATCCTTTGTATTGTCAGCATCATATTTAACTCCTAATTCATCGTTTATCGCTCTGATGAGCTGTCTGGGACCAAGCCTGGGGTTAAAAATGTAAGCTGCGATGGTGTCCGGGTCCAGACTATCGAGAAAGGCCCTGCAAAGAGTTGTCTTCCCGGTACCCACCTCACCGGTGATTTCTACAAACCCAACGCCTTCTGATAATGCAAAGTTCAAATGGGCGAGGGTTTCCTCGTGGCTTCTGCTCAAAAAAAGATAAGCTGGATTGGGTACCAGTTTAAAAGGTTTTTCCTTAAAACTGAAAAATTTTTCGTACATTGTTAATAATATAAAAAAAATCAGAAGGAGGTGTCAAGATTGAACACCTGACAACGAAAACGCTTGCCATCTTAATAAACTCAATTGGAGAGCTCCGGGCAACCAAACAATAGCCAAGCGCCGCGGGCATTTCTTTAAACAGATGAAATGATTGATATTCATATTGAATGAACAAAAGTTTTTCCCTCAGATTGTGAGGGGACTCCGCGTCTGCAATAACACTGGAAATTGGCCGCCGCTTTTAAAGTATCTGACATTGACCATCGATTGCCTGGGTGTGGTAATCTACTGTTTGGCAGCCGTATGCAGCTGCCAAACAGCTCAAACCCCAAAAAAAACGATTGTTTTAATTGGTAATACTGCATGGGTTTTACCAACCATTGTGCTTTCCTTAAAGCTTTTCACTCTCTGCGCTCACTGAAATATACTCGATGGCGCACATGGTTTTTTTGCCTGTCAATGTTGTCAATTTTAGCTTTCCGGAGGATTTTGTCCATCTGCTGATTTTCATATTGTCTTTGACAGTGAACAATGTCGGATTGCCATATTTTTCGATCAGCATTTCTTTGATGGAGAATAGCCAGGCTGCGTCTGTCGATGTTGCATTAAAGTGGGCCAGAACCACTTTATATAGTTTGCCTTTGGCTGAGCGTTCATCAAAGTAAAATGCTACCCCGAAATCATGGCCTAATATCTTGACCCTTTTCTTCAATTTATTAATAGGCGTGTTGCCGGCTTCCCAATTATTTAATTCATAGATTTTTGCTACTTCGGCATGGGGCATTCCCCACCTGGTATTACCCCAGCCTTCAATATCCGACTCGGCAAGCCCCAAACTCGGTAAGGCGACTATAAACCATAACACAAGCAAATATCGTCTTGATTGCATGACCAATTCCTTCCGGGCAAGTGTGTGCATATATTCATCCCATTACTGTTTGCCCCCAAAGCACAATAAAAAAGCAGTGTATCGAATCCTAAGGTGGCTTGCTTAAAGCGGGCCGGCGATTCATTGTTGGAGGACTTTGCCACTTAGCGCTAGGTTGGGGTTTACGCTTGGCTGCTGATGAAGGTTTCTTCCGACTTTACCACCGGTTTGGTTGATGATTCGTCGTTTGAATTTGAGGTGAACCCCTAAGATCAGATCCTTGTAAACGATTACTCAAAATTTTATCACTGACTCCGCGAAAATACAAATATTGATTTTTTAAGGTTTTGATCGCCCACAAAATTACTGTATTTTATTAGAACATTATGTTAAATTATAATAATTATTACAGAATTAATTTTTTTGTATTTTTATGTGATTTCCTGGGGTTCGTTGCCTGCAACACCGAATGAGTCAAATCAATTCCTTTTCCAATCAAGATAGGTACTCTATCCGCGAACTGAAATCAGGTGTATCGTTTGGGTATTGTCTCATCGCCGACTGATAGTGGCATTTATCCAAAATCTAGGGGAATTATAGATGGGAAAAAATAAGTCTCTGGATAGCTTCATTGATGGGATCGATAATTTGCCTACACTACCAGGTATAGCCATAAAAATCTTAGAGGCGGTTCAGCGAGAAGAGCCTGATGTTGATGAGATAAGCGATATCATATCAATGGACCCACCGTTGAGTGCCAAGGTTCTCAGACTTGTCAATTCATCATTTTACAATCTGCCGAGCAAAATTACATCGGTTCACCACAGCATTAAAATGTTGGGTCTCAACTCAGTAAAAAATATCGCCCTTGGCTTTTCATTGGTAAATAATTTTCAATCCAAAAAATCGAATGGTTTTGATTACACCCGTTTTTGGAAAAATTCACTGGTCGGCGCCATATCTGCAAAGTTGCTTACCGAAAAATTGAACCCTCAACTATTAGATAATGCTTTTTTTATGGGGCTGCTACAAAATATTGGAATCCTGACATTAGGCCACTGTGTACCATCGCAATATAATCTGGTCCTATCAGAAATGGAAAAAGCGAGCTCGCAGAGCCAGGATGCCGAAGATTTCATTCTGGGTTACAATCATCAGGAAATAGGTGAATATTTGATGAAGTCATGGGGATTGCCCGAGACCCTGTATATTCCAGTCGGCTACCACCACAGTCCTGAAAACCTGCCATCAAACCAATCCAGTATACAGGTTCTCACCAGGATTCTGCATTTGTCTTCGCTGTTTATCGATTTGTTTGAGGACAAAACAAGGGGATTAACCCTTTGGTTGATTCACCATAATATCGATGCATATGATTTCGGATTGCTGGCAGATGTTGATGAAATTGCTGAAGAAATTCATTTACAAGCCTGTCAGGTATTTCCAATTTTTGAAATTGAATTTGAAGATGATACCCAATACGCTCGGATATTCCAGGCCGCAAAAGCAGAATTGTCGAAGCTTTCTAATGAAATGGTCAACACATTGTTGACCCAAAGAAATGAGATTAAAATGCTTAAGCAGCAAGTGGTGCGCGATAGCATGACGAACCTTATCAATCACCAGCATTTCCTTGAGCTTCTATCGAAGGAGATTTCCCGAACAGAAAGATATAGACATCCTCTATCACTTATCATGGCAGACATTGATCATTTTAAAGAAATTAACGACAAATTTAGTCATCTCGCCGGTGACCGCGTCATTAAGGCGGTTGCCGGTGCTCTGCAACAGGAAATTAGAGAATCAGACCACCTTGCACGTTATGGCGGTGAAGAATTCGCAATCATTCTACCTGCTACTCAAATTCAAGACGCGTTTATTGTGGCTGAAAGGATTAGGATGACAATTGATTCTTTGAGAATCAAGCATGAGGACAATTTAATCCATTTCACCATAAGTTTTGGCATCGCCTCTTTTCAGGCTGAAGACCGAAAAGCTCCAGATGACCTAATCAAAAGAGCAGACAGTGCGCTATATCAGGCAAAAAAACAAGGCCGAAACCGGTGTTGCATCTTCGACATTGCCCGAGTTAAGGGAGAGCAAAAATCGATAAAAGGAAATACCCGCGAGTAAACGTATCCAACACGATCTCTTATGTTGGTGAGGATGAGAACGGCACTGTTGTAGAGCAGTGCATGGGAGTGGTACAAAACATCAGCCAAAACGGACTACTGGTTGAATCCATGCAGAAAGTCGAATCCAAGTACCTTTCTCTAATGGGTTCGACCCAACATAACAATTTGATTAAAATTGAGGGCGAAGTAGTATACTGCCGCAAAGATCAGAGCGGAAAATTCAAAATAGGGATAATGCTGCAAGGCACCCATGATGAAAATGTTCGTTTCGTCAAGGAACTTATCCGAGCGTATCATTATCAGAAAAAGTGAGGCGGGCTAAAACAGAAAACCAGCAATTCTATTTCCGGCTATGTTTCTTTTTTTTGGATATCTGATTGCCGCGACGGTCTAATACGATTCTGCGGTCTCGCCCGGATCTCCTGTCAAATCTCACACCAAGCCCATTCGGGCCCAAGCGAACCACCCAACCTTTTAGCTTGACATCCTTTCTATTTTTATCTCCAGGAATTACAAGTTGAATCAGCTGTCCCAAGAAAAATTTATCCTTGGTTATGATATAGGCACCACCGCGACTTATATTTGATATGCGACCTTTGCATGTCCTATTTCCTGAAGCGAAAAACATCACTTTGGAGTAGGGTTTCCGTGAATGTTTTCTGGGATCGCCGTTGTCGATCCTGACCTCCACATGCTTGTTTGTGGTTCGGATATTTAGCCTGTCAATCGATTCTGCCAACCTATGTATAGGATTCAGTAATTTGGCACCATAACCGAACCGAAAAGAAGCGTTTTGTAAATCTTTGCGCCATATTATTTCAACCCGAATGTGATCCTTGCTTTTTTGAACAGGGTGGGTGGAATCATTCAGACCGATATAAATATCTTCTCCCGGATATATAACCTGATCGGATTCGAAATACACGCCATTTTGACTAATGTTATGTAATTTGGCATTGTAAAATATGTCAGGTAATAAATTGTCATGGCGTATATCTGCCTCACACCGAAGACGTTTATTCCTTCTTTTTTCAAATTTTAAGCTCACTCTTTACCTCGATAAAATCAGCGGCTGCCGGTGGAGCTGGCCCCAGCCCCTTTGAGGGATCATTTATGCCCCCATCTTTGCTGGTAGTCGCTGATTTGCGACAGCATCTTATTCATGCTAATCTGTATTGGCTTTTTCGCTAAAGGACAGCGGAATTTCTCTCAGCCTCGCACTATCTAGTTCTTTTTTGGCAAGCTTTAATATTATCTGGCTTGTCGAGTTCATTTCACGTGCCATTTCAAGTTGTGACGCCATCTCGGGATTTAATTTTACCGCTCTGATCCACCTCAATTTTTTTAGGGTTGATTGCTGAAACTGTTCAAAACCAGCTGGTGCATTTAAGATTGCATCCAATAAAAGCAGGTTGCTGCCATCAAATAGCGAGTCACCGAAATGTGATTTAATTTGGGCTTCGGTCATGCCAAACAGCCTATCGCGAACTTCTCTTTCACGTAGAAATTTCAGTAAAGCGTTTTTCTCTTTTTCCGGTACAGACGGTTTCAATAGTTTCGATTTCAGCTCATCTTCTAAATCTGTATAAGATCTTTTGGTCTTGATAACTTCAAGTTTTCTGCCCGCATTCTCCAGGAGCGCTCGTTTGGCAGCCCGCCGTTCACTTGGGTTCAAATTCCGATCACTTTCTATTGTTACGATTTCCCTATGAATGAAGTTGATAAGCTTTTCGATATCTCCAACTAATTTTTCAATGGGAGCCGCCATGTCTGAAGATAAATTTAACCGGGCCTCTTCCAGTATGTTACGGATTTTTGATAAAACGTGTTCCAACATTTTCTCAGTTCCCGCGTGCTTACTAAAAATCGAGATAAATCTATAGTATGATGAAATCAGCGACCACCAGCAGATTGGGGGTATGAGGATGACCCCTGAAGGGGCCCGGG
This sequence comes from Desulfobacterales bacterium, assembly GCA_050114455.1. Classification (GTDB taxonomy): domain Bacteria; phylum Desulfobacterota; class Desulfobacteria; order Desulfobacterales; family JAFDCJ01; genus JAFDCJ01. Next base: position 11,226 of record JASFSK010000038.1, read on the forward strand.
CCACCTTGCTGCTGGTGGCCGCTGATTAATTACATATCCTAAAATATCGGCAATTATATTGAAAGCTTGATCAAAGCAGCAAAACCAATGGCTGGGGATGGATAACAAAGAAGATTTTCTTGCTGCCTGGACTTTATTAATAAATTGAATAATTTACCGATTTGATGGTTTGCTGATCGTTCTGCGATCCAAGCCGGTTCTGCGGTCTAAGTCGTACCTGCGTTCCCAGCCTGATCGCCTATTAAAGCTGATACCGACGCCTCCCGAGCCCAAACGCACAACCCAGCCTCTGACATTCACGCCTTTGTGGCCATGACCTTCAGTTATTAGCAAATTGACACATTCCCCAAGCGTTATTTTAGCGCCGGTCTCAACAAAAATCCCGCCCCGGCTGATATTTATGGCCAATCCTTTGGTTTGTTGACTTTTATTCAAAAAATACAATGGTTTTTTACAGGGTCTTCTGGGATGTTCCCTTGAATCTATGGCAAACAATAAATCGTTATTTATAGAATAGCGTCGCATAAATTTTACTATTCCGATGCTCCGGCTACAACAACATCAAGGAGCGCAGTACTCAAAATGTCACATTCTGGTTCTAAAACGTTTGGTTATTGCAAAAATCATGCAGAAATCAAAGAGATTGGAATTTGTTCTGTTGATGGACAATTTCTAAAACCCTGGTAAATGTCAATCATTGAATCCGCAGCAGGTCTAAATAAATAAAAAATTTAATGGATTACAAGCAAATTTACCACTACGGCAAACCCTGATACCTGAATATGACCTTCCGGTCGACCTGCTGAAAACAAGCTATTTTGAAATCTGTTGGTGTCGGTATAAATAGTATAACATTAAATTGTGAAACGGATTGGACACTATTTCGTTACTTGTCTACATAAAATAAAAAGCAAATTTATATGGTCTTCGGATCAAAAATATCCAGGGCCGCCGTACGCCATTTTGTTAAAGCTTTCTGCCAAACTTGCCGATATTTCTCTTCAGATCTGACGCTGACTATATCAGTAAATATTTATAATTATTATAAAATCGATTGATAAAACCATGACCGGTCTTACCTTTCCATTCACCGAAGAAAAATTGCGGACCTCCGAACCCAAAGCCCGAGAATTTGAAACTTCCCGCCACAGACATGCCGACACCAAGTGGATGTTCCAGATGGATACAGAAAGGGTCTGGTGTTATCAGGCAAATATTGGAGATTCTGGGGCAGAAGATGATCGACCGCTTTACAGCAGTCAAATTATTAATAATTATATTGGATACATACAGGAAAATCATCCGAATATTGAAATTAAGACTGTCCTCGAATCTGCCGGAATGTCAGAGCAAGAGATTGAAGACCCCGGCCACTGGTTTAGTCAGAAGCAGACGGACCGGTTCCACGAGATCATCGTTTCTCAGACTGGTAATCCACACATTTCCAGAGATGCTGGACGATTTTCGGTATCCAGCAAAAAAATTGGGGCTGCCAAACAATATGCACTGGGATTTATCAATCCGGCTTCCGTATATTTAGGGATTGGCAGGGTTGCCAAAACCATATCGAGGGGTGCCGAGGTCAGCGGCAGGAAATCCGGCAGCTCAAGGGTGGAAATCGTGTCCGTTCCTTCAGCCGGGACCCGAGAAAAACCCTATCAGTGTGAGAATCGGATCGGCTTATTGGAAGCTGTAGGTAAAATATTTACAAATCAATATGCTGATATCGAGCACCCCGATTGTTTCCACAGAGGAGATGAATTTTGCAGGTACATCGTCACGTGGGAGAAAACGTCGTCTATCTTTTGGAAACAATTACGCACCGTCATGTTTTTCGTCGGGCTTTTGACTTCTGCTGTTTTTTTCCCCTTGCTATCGTTAGAGTCCTGGTTCGTACTGGTAATAATAGGTGCATTTTTAAATTTGACGATTCTTTCAAACTCACACCGTCTCGAGAAAAAAGAGCTTATTAAGACCATTAAAACCCAGGGTAATGCTGCCCGCGATCTGATGGATGAGATGAATACACGGCATAGTCATGCGCTGCTGATTCAAGAAAACGGGCAGGCTATTTCAAAAATTCTGGATGTGGATCGAATCATCGATACGGTTCTTGCAGGTATAAAAAGGCGGATGGACTTTGATCGCGGGATGGTTTTACTTTCCGATCCAACCCGAAGCCGCTTGCAATTTGTTGATGGCTTTGGATACACTGATGACCAGGTGGCAATCTTGTGCGATCACGAGTTTAATCTTGGCAATCCGGAGATTAAAAGCGGCTTCATTCGAGCATTCTACGAACAAAAACCTTTCTGGGTAAAAAATGTGGCAGAAATAGAAAACGACCTGTTACCGGAGATGCTCAGCCTCATCCGGCAAATGAAGGTTCGATCCTATGTCTGCGTACCGCTCTTATATGAAAAAGAAGCCCTGGGGGTAATAATCACAGAAAAAAATAATTCCCACAGTTATATCGTACAGAGTGAAATCAATCTTTTGATGGGGGTGGCATCGCAAACCGCCATCAGCATCATTAATGCCAGATCCATAAAAAAAATCAGAAAAAGCGAGCAGCAATATCGTCTCCTGGCAGATAATATTTCCGATGTAATATGGATTATAGATGTTTCAACGCTGAAATTTTCTTTCGTCAGTCCTTCAGTTGAACGGTTGCACGGATTTACACCCACACAGTATATGGCACTCGAGTTGCGAGAAATTTTACCTCCTGCTTCTTACAAACGCGCCCAGAGCATCATTGCCGAGGAATTGGTAAAGGAAGCCAGCAATTCGGCAGACCCTTTCCGATCGCGAACTTTGCAATTGGAGCATTACAATAAAAATGGTTCTACCATGTGGATTGAGCTGACGGCAAGTTTTCTGCGGGATAAAACAGGGGAAATTACCGGCATCCTCGGAATTTCACGAGATATCACCGAACGGAAAAAAGCAAGCCGGGAAAAGAAAATGCTGGAAAGTCGGCTGCAACAAGCCCACAAAATGGAGGCCATTGGCACCCTGGCCGGTGGCATCGCCCATGATTTTAACAATATTCTTTCGGCGGTTATCGGATATACCGAAATGGCGTTGGAGGATTCCCAAGAGGGGACTTTGATCTATAGTAATTTAAAAGGAGTGCTTCTAGCCGGCAACCGTGCCAAGGATTTGGTAGGCCAGATTTTAACCTTTAGCCGACAGGCTGATCAGGAACTCAAACCTGTCCAGGTCGATCTGATTGTCAGAGAAGTTCTCAAACTTTTGAGGGCCTCTTTTCCAAGTACGATTGATATTCAGCAGAATATTGCCAGCAAATCCGCAACCCTGGCCAATCCTACTCAAATTCACCAAGTGTTGATGAATCTGTGTACCAATGCTGAGCATGCCATGCAAGGCAAGGGGGGGCTATTGGCGGTGAGTTTGACCGATATTTCCATTGATTCCGAGATTGAGGCTGGCCAACTCGGCATTCGCCCGGGTGCCTACCTTCGATTGGAAGTCAAAGATACCGGCGACGGTATGGCGGCGGAAGTCAAAGAGCGAATTTTTGATCCTTTTTTTACAACCAAAGAGACTGGGAAAGGAACCGGCATGGGACTCTCGGTTGTCCACGGTATTGTAAAGAGCCACAGGGGGGCCATTGCCGTTAAAAGCGAACCGGAGAATGGGACAACTTTCGAAGTTTTTCTTCCAATCAGTCGACATGCAGCCGAAATAACCACCGACGCTGGCGACGAGTTTCCCGGTGGGAATGAGTGCATTCTTTTGGTGGACGACGAAAAAACATTAGTGGATCTGGGGCGTCAAATGCTGGAACGCCTGGGATACTCGGTTGAGAGCAAAACCTGCAGTATCGAGGCCCTCGAGATGTTTAAAACCCGGTCGGAAGAATTTGATCTGGTAATTACCGACATGACCATGCCGAACCTGACGGGAGATAAATTGGCCGCAGAACTCATGAAAATCCGCACCGATATTCCGGTGATCCTGTGCACCGGGTTCAGTGAGCAAATTTCGGAAAAGCATGCCAAAGAAATGGGCATCAAAGAATTTATATTGAAACCGCTGCTCCTGAACAAGCTGGCCGCGACCGTGCGTGCTGTGCTGGATGGGGGGTAGGGGGTAACCTCATTAACACCGGTTCGTTTTGTAAGACGATTTTCCAACAGATTGAACATCCAACATCGTCTCCGCTTTAATCTACAGATTTTGCAGATTACACAGATTTCTCTAAACACTTTAAGTGCGATATGAATCTATAGGGTTCAATTCCCCGAAGCAGGCATTACAAAATTAGCGAGTGCCTGTCCATAAATGCCTATTATCAGAGACGGGCACCTTTTGGTGTTTCCAATCCAGAAATGCGGATTTTTGCCCAAGGTCAAGGAAATCAAGCGCTTGTGCGGAGGCGTA
>JASFSK010000039.1:0-15447 GCA_050114455.1 Desulfobacterales bacterium
AAGCACACGTTTATCGATTTCCAGCAAACTTCGGAGTTTCTCAAAAATCCTTTGATTATTGATCGGGCCGACGGGCTTTACTACTGGGACACGACGGGCAAGAAGTATTTTGATGCCATTGGCGGGATATTTGTGGCCATTTTGGGACATCGTCACCCTAAACTGATGGCGGCCATGCAATCCCAGATGGAAAAAATTACCTTTGCGCCACCACTTCATGGAACGACCAACGTCACTCTGGATTTCATCGAAAAACTGGCCGGCGTCACCCCCGGCAATCTAAATTATGTCAAGCCGTTCAGCGGCGGCAGTGAAGCGATCGAGTGTGCCATTAAATTTGTACGGCAGTATTTTAAACAAACCGGGTATCCGCATAAATATAAGTTTATATCCAGGTATTATGGCTACCACGGCGGCACCTATGGCGCCATGGCCGCCAGCGGCACCGGTGTGCGAAAGACCAAGTTCGAACCGCAAATGGCGGGCTTTCTGAAGGTATTTCCGCCCAATTACTACCGCGACCGCTTTGACACCTGGGAGGCGTGCAACCAATTCAGTGCCCAGGCATTTGAAGATGTGATTGTCCACGAAGACCCATCCACGGTGGCCGGTGTGATTGTAGAGCCGGTGGGCAACACCGGCGGCATCATCACCCCTACCGATGAATATTTCAACATACTCCGTAATATCTGCAACCGGCATAACGTTGTACTCATTTTCGATGAAGTCATTACCGGCATTGCCAAGACCGGCGCCATGTTTGCAGCCCAAAAATTTGGTGTGACGCCGGATATCATTTGCTGCGGCAAGGGGATTTCAAGCGGTATGGTACCGCTGGGTGCAATGATTGCCCGGGAAGATATGGCGGATGCGTTTTATGGGATGCCTGAGGACGATATTCAGTTTGCTCACGGCCACACTTTCGCCGGCAATCCGCTTGCCAGTGCGGTCGGCATCGCCGTGCTCGATGAAATCATCGACAATCACCTTGCCGATAAGGCACAATCGTTGGGTGAATACCTTGTTGAAAAATTACAAAAACTATTGTCTTTTGGTGTGGTACGGGAAATTCGCGGCAAGGGGATTTTACGGGGGATTGAGTTGGTTCGTGATACCCGCAGCATGGAGCCGTTTCCGGAGCTCGGTACCGCCTTTAAAACCTGTGCCCTGAAAAATGGGCTGATCTTGCGGGTTGATCCGACCTGGTTTGCCGTGGCACCGCCCTTGATTGCCGAGAAATCGGATATCGACGAGATGTGTCAACGGATTGAACAGAGTCTGGCCGATGCTATGGAGATGGTGGGGGCGTAGCTAGCATTGTGTGATACTTCGCGAGGCCCCTTGGAATGACGATTGACGAATGACGAATGGTGGAAGTCGCTCTCCGAGGCGTCGGCGCTGCAATCCCTGCGAGCCGGAGGCTTCGATCTGCATTTTTAAATAGAAAGAATTCCTTTATCAATATTTGGCGTTAAAAGCTGATTGTTTTGTAGAAAGACATTGAATGTCTTTTAATGTCATTCCCGCGCAGGCGGTAATCCAGTATTTTCAACGAGTTCTGGATGCCTGCCTTCGCAGGCATGACGGAATTTTTAATTTTTACAAGTTTGTTGAAGTTAGGTGTTCATTTTTAGCTTCTCTATGATCAGACTATAAACTCGCCGCTGGAAGCAGTTTTGACTCTGGAATCGATTATATCCGGCTAGAGATACTCAGGTCAACTCGGTTCGACTGATAATCTCATCCTGCGCTTTTTTACCCATTTGAGTGAAATAGGCACTGTAGCCGGTGACCCGGATGCACAGACCCTCGTACTTTTCCGGATGCTTCTGGGCGTCCAGAAGCTGCTGCCGCGACAAGATGTTGAGCTGTACCTGCATTCCGCCCAATTCCATATACGTTTTCAGTAATGCCGCCAGCGCCTTCAGCCCGTCTCCTCCCTGAACCGCAGACGGATGCAGTTTCAAATTCAAAGGGCCGCCAGTGATCCGGTCGAAAGGAATTTTCGACACGGAATTGAGCAAGGCGGTGGCACCTTCGCGATCGGCACCATGGGTTGGCGACTGGTTCTCGCTGAGCGGCTCGCCTGTCGTTCGGCCGTCTGCCGTGGCCCCAACAATCTCTCCCATTTCTGTGAAGGCCCGGTCTGTCGAGAGGGTCGGCAGAAAGCTGTAAATAAAATCGCCGCTGTTCTGGGCTGCCACCTCGTCGCAGAAGATGTCGACCACTTGTGCGGCCAGCCGGTCCACCCATTCGATATCGTTGCCGAATTTCGGCATTTGATATTTGAGCCGGTTAAGAAGTGATTCACTGCCGGCAAAGTTTTGGTTGACCACATCCGCCAGATCGGCAAGCGACATTTCCCCTTCGGTGAACACGATCTGATTGATTGCCGCCAGGGAGTCAGCCACCGTGGCAATACCGCTTCCCTGAACGGTCAGAACGTTGTAGGGAGTGCCGCCGTCGTTCCAGGTCAAGGCCTTTTCCATGGTGCCGGTCAGAAAGCAGTCTTCGATCCTGATTCTCCCTTTATTGTATTTTAGCTCGAGGGCCACATCCTTTTCAAAGGCCGATCTGAAATCCGCAATCAGGAACCTGAGTTGGCGTCTGTATTGAGCGAGCAGGTCGTCCATGTTCCGGATTTCAGACAGAGGTTTGGACCGGATGCCATTGTAGTCGCCTTTCATGAGGCCAATCATGCGCTCGTCCAGGGCAAACTGCGAGGGAACCGGTGGACGATCTTCTGAAAATTCATCACGCTGTTTCTGTTCGTCGAGCGCCAGTGCCAAAGGAAGCGCCAGATTAAACCAGAGCTGACGCAATCCTCCCTGTTTGCCGGTGATATCCGGATCATTGCAACCATAAAAGCCGTAGTCTATGGCATCTTCCTTGTGAATGCCGTATCTGGACAGCGCCGGAAGCATGGTGTTGTCGTTGTAGACCACAATGGTGGCATTGTCGCGCATGGCGGCACACGCCTTTTGCCAGAAGTCCTCATCGATTCCTGAATAATATCGCAAGACGATGAAAGGATTGCGGAGCTGAAGGATATGCTGGGCTTCGACGAATAAATGGGTGACCTCGTTGACGCCGCCCCGGTTTCCCGGCAAAAGCCCCCCGAGAATGATATAGTTGGGGTCGTCGAAGGTCATTTCCAGGGTGAACTGGGTTTTGACGTCATCCAGAGACATATGGTCGGCGGGGCTCATGATTTCGTTGTTCTTGTAAAAAAATTCGATAACGAGCTCCAGTGCCTCGTCCCGGCTCAGGCGGCCGCTTTCAAGATCCGCTGTAAAATATGGCAGAAGATACTGGTCCATTCGACCCAGATCAAAAACTCCGCAGCCGCAGACTTTCATGAGAGGTAAAACGATCAGCCAGATCAGTTGAAGGGCTTCCCGAAAGCCCCGGGCCGGTTCGGTGCTGATGGAGCGGCAAATCGTGGCGATTTCTATCAACCGTTTTTTCTCCCGGTCATCATTGGTTGCGCCGGCCAATCCCTCCGCCTCTTGGGCATACCTTTGTATATAAGTTGACAGGGCCTGGTAACAGAGGATGGCTCCCTCGAGAAAGTTATTTTTGGTCTGATCACCCTTGGCTTTTTCAAGCAGCCGGCGGGCCTCCGCAATATATCCGTCCAAACCCAAGGATAAAAGTCTTTCCCAGTCAAGGCCCAAATGTCCAAAAGAATAAAACCAGGGCGGCCGTCTTCTGAGCCAGTTGTACGAATAAAACCAGAGGATTTTTTTTTGAATTTCCGGCAAAGACCGGTTCCACCAGGCATTGGTCAATCCTTCAACCGTATCGATTTGTGAATCCGATGGGATGATTTCCTTGACGGATCCGACTATTTTTTCATCGGACTGAATGCAGACGGATATCCGGTCCAAACTGTATTGCAGGGTCTTTCCATAGCGCTGGGGGTAGGGGAGATCTTCAAAAAGCGTTTCACTGTCCTTCAAGCAATCCAGTCTTTCCCAGAAGGTGGCACGGTAATCCTTGTGAATCATTCGGTTGAGTTTCTCATGCATCGTCGGGGTTAGTTTTTCTTCGATCATATGCATACCTCATTTATACGAATTTTGGATTTAAGTTTTTGGAAGCTGGTATATCGTATCGCCCAAAAGCCGAATTTTTAAGCCGGCATTTATGAATTCTGCAGCAGCCCGGGTCAATGCATGGTCAGCGGGCCGTTTGAACAGGTGATTTCCGGTGGACATCCCCATGCTCTTTGACTTGATATCGCCAAAGTCATGATATGGCAGCAACTCGGCATGGCGAACATTTTCGATGGATTTTACAAAGCTGACAGTCGCTTTTATATTTTCTAAAGTTGCCGTAACGCTTTCGATCATGGGGATGCGGACGATGATATTCCCCTTTGTAAGCTGGGACAGTCTTTTCAGATTGTCAAGGATTCGGGTGTTGGTGACGCCGGTGTATTTTCGATGCAGTTCAGGGTTCATTAATTTCAGGTCAACCAGCCACAGATCGACACTGTCGAGTAAGTTCTCGACCGAATCCCAGGCAACGTTGAGGGCGGTATCCACGGCTGTATGGACAGAGAGCTGCCGTAGTCTTTCTAATATTGCCCTGACAAAGGGGATCTGCAAAAGGGGCTCCCCACCGGATATGGTCACACCGCCAGCGGAGCTATGGTAGTATGGCATGTCCTTGACGACAATATCCAGGATTTCGTCAACTTTCTTGCTACGGGACGTCAATTCAAGGGCCCGGTGAGGACAGGCGTCGACACATCGACCGCAGACAGCGCAACGCTCGCGATGATATGTGTGTCCACCGTCTTGATCGACTTGATGGGCATTTTCAGGACAAACCGATGCGCACCTGGCACAAAGCCGGCAGCGCTCCTCAAACCACATGACCGCTTCCTTGCGGTCAACGGTTTCCGGATTGTGACACCAGCTGCAGGAAAGGGTGCAGCCTTTGGTAAACACAGTTGTGCGAATTCCCGGACCATCGTGGGTCGAAAATCGTTGGATTCTGGTAATGTGTCCAGTGGTGTCAGATGGGATGTCCATAGGCTTTATTTCAAATGCTCCTCGGTATACAAGGACAGCTCGATCATCCGTTCAAGGATTTCGTCCGCCTGCAGTCCTGGAAAATTGTGGCAAACGAGTTCTTTACAAAACAGGCGGCAAATATAGCGCAGCTTGCGTACTTTCTGTTTGCCGGCATATACAAAGTCCCTGTGCCCGTTATTGATGACAATCAAGTTTTTTTCTTGGTCATATCGTGAGCGCCAGATTTCGCCGGGCGCCCGACGATACGTATAGCCGGGAAGCCCCTTATTCGCTTTGCCGGTATTGGGTGATTGTTCTATGAGAGAATCGGTGACGGTGATCAAGGCTTCGTCCCTGCAGGTAATCTTCCCTTGCCGAACAACCACCTCCACGGTTGTCAGGCACGGTTCCGGAGGCGCAACAAATGTGGTCGATTCAAGATGATTCCCATCGAGACGACCTTCTCCATCTAAAATTTTCCATTGGTATTCTAAATCTTCCAAAACGATTCTTCGGGATCTGTCTCTACAGATGACACGATATTTTTTGTGTTTGCCGACTGATATGACACTCGATTTGGGAGAAATGAGGGCGCTGAACAAAGGGCCGGCATATTCAAAAAACTTTTTTTGGCTGTCTTCGTTGGCAAGCAGATCCAGCACATCTTCAGCATTTTCCGGTTCAAGTTCGTTTTTTTTGCGATAACTTTGCCCGACAGGTCCGCTGGAAAACAGGTTGGTTGGTTTTTTTTGAGCTTTTGCGCCGTAAATATCAAACCAGTCGTATTCCTCTTGCGGAAGCCTTAGAAATGCTTCTTTGAGAGCGCGCTGAACCCGGCGCAGTACCCGGCGGCTGGACCGTTCCTCTTCGGCCTTGCGCTGTTCATCGATGATCTCTTGAAGGTGTTTTTCAACCGATGCCATTGCGCGGCAGAACGCCTCAAATTGATCGTCCCGAATAATTCCGTGGCGTGTTCCCGGGGTGAGGGATAAGTACGGCGCGTCCACGAGACCCTGGAGGTATCCGGCTGTCCAGGGCTCTTTTTCAAATTGGTCGATTTCCGTAATCGATGGCAAGACGCGCGTACCTCGTCGATACAAGCCGACACGGTTTGCAGAGTCCGGATCATTGAGATAAATCTCCAGATAAATATCGCCCTGTTCGGTTGCCGCCGGCTTGAGATTATGGATCAGCCGTCCGGTGAACTGCCGCGGGACCACACTAAACTCTTTTCGGCCGGTTCGATCAACAACTTTTATGGTTACGCCTGTTTCTTTGATCCGGTCTCTGAGCTCGGACGCCAGATAGCGTTGGATCTTATCGCCTGTCAGAGACCGTAAACCCGGCAACAGGGGATAGATCATCAGGTCGGTCCCCGGGAAGGGAAGCAATACTCGTTTTTTAGAAACCGCAAAATCCGGTGAATCCTTGGTCATGGTCATCTGGTATGATTGTCCATCCGCACCGCAACTGGTCATGCTAAGATTCTGGCCGACTGTCCAGAAGCTCAAAAGGCCAATTCCGAATTCTCCCTGTATCCCCCGGTCACCTTCCAACTTGAACTGTTTTTTAATCGAATCGCAGATGTGGGTGGCAACGCGGGGAAAATCGGGTAGCCCCTGGTTGTCTCTTGGAATCCCCTCGCCGTCGTCGCTGATCTTGAGGTAGAAAGCGCCTTTTTTCTTACCCCTGACGATGACGATTTGTTTTGCCCGGGCATCGACACTGTTTTCAACGAACTCGGCAATTGCCTTCAGCGGATTGGCTTGAGAACTGGCGATGATGCTGATGGCGTTCCAGTGATCTGCAATGCGCAGCTTTCCGGAACGAACACCCTTCTTTTTCTTTTTCCCAGTAGATCCGGCCATTTTAATCCTGATATATATGACGAACTAGTCAAAAGTCAAAACTTCAATATTAAATTTTATCGTATTTAAAAGTTCTGAAAAATCCCTCACAGCCCGGATTGCTGATATTTACTTTTCCATTTAATGGTCTCCCCTTTATAATATGAAAATCATATTTTACATACTTAATACCCTATGTCAATTTAAGGATCCTTAAGGCGAAAGTGGGGTGATGATTCTGTTTTCAGTTTTTCGATCCTAATTCCCTGGGCGTGCTCTTTACATAGCGAATCAGCTGTTGCAGTATATCCTAACAGTTGAACAGAAAATTGTCAGCGATGGGGTTTCAAAGGTTCGGATTTCAAAGTTTAAAATCCCCAATGAATTTAGAACGATAAGCGATTGTGATTTGTTAAAACCAGTTGAAATCACACAACCTTTGAACTTCGGAACATTGAACCTGTGAACCATAAACTTAACAGTCCACGTCCGATGCAGGATATTATCGCCGGTAGTGAACCTATCAGAAAAAAGTATGGACCTTGATAAAAACATGACCTCTCGCGTTGCCAGGGTATCCGGTTTCCTCGGCCTCCAGCAAAGTACCGTAGGCCTACTGGCCATGGTAGTGCTGGTGGGAATGGGCGAGCGCATGGCGGAACGATTTCTGCCAATCTATATAATGGCCCTCGGTGGGGGTGCATTGGCAATCGGTCTGCTGCAGGCCATGGACAATCTGCTCTCTGCCCTCTATTCGTTCCCAGGGGGCTATTTGTCCGATCGGATCGGTACCAAACGATCGCTGCTGGTATTTAATTTGGTCGCTATGTTGGGATTTCTTATTGTGGTCCTGATTCCGGCCTGGCAGGCAGTGCTGGCTGGCGCCGTTCTTTTCATCTCCTGGTCGGCCATTTCTCTGCCGGCCACCATGAGCTTGATTTTCAGAGTACTGCCCCAAAACAAACGGACGATGGGTGTCAGCATGCATTCGCTGGTGCGACGCATTCCCATGGCCCTTGGCCCCCTAGTCGGAGGTCTTTTTATCGGCATATGGGGCGAGCTAATTGGGGTTCGCTTCGCTTTCGGCGCTGCATTGCTTATGGCCGCGGTAGCGCTGGTGCTGCAGCAGCGAATGATCGAAGACGATACCACAGCCGAGAAAACCGCTTCAGACGCATGCGGCCTGAGACCGGAGAAAAACCCACTCAAACTGCTGGGCCTAATGGATCGATCCATGAAAGGCCTTCTGGCTACCGATATCCTGATTCGTTTTTGCGAGCAGATCCCCTATGCTTTCGTGGTGGTCTGGTGTATGAAGGTAATTTCGACACCGGTGACTGCCGTCCAGTTCGGGTTGTTGACTTCGATTGAAATGGTCACGGCGGTGCTGGTTTACATTCCGGTTGCCTATTTGGCAGATCGCAGCACCAAAAAGCCTTTTGTGCTCATTACCTTTGTTTTTTTTACCTTTTTTCCGCTGATGCTGCTCTTCAGCCATTCCATGGAGTTGCTGACCGTGGCATTCATACTAAGGGGGCTCAAGGAGTTCGGCGAACCAACCCGAAAGACTCTGATCATGGATTTATCGCCAGACAATTGCAAGGCGGGCATGTTCGGGTTGTATTACCTGATCCGGGACGTCGTTGTCGCGTTTGCGGCAATGGGCGGTGCTTTTCTGTGGCAAATCAGCCCTCAGACAAACCTTGTTACAGCCTTTATTTTCGGAATTGTCGGCACCGCTGGATTTGCCATTTACGGACGCGACCTGCCGGTTTCCAATAGATAATGCGTGCGCCGATGATCGCGTTGGGCAGGCTGGGGTGATGAATTGTAACCAATTTGGATTGCATTGATGTCCCATAACTATTCTGATCGAAGATGACCGAAAATTACCTGATTCTCTCTTTACTGTTGATTGCCTGGTGTGTGCTGCACAGTGCCATGATATCTATATCGGTGACGGGATATAAAAAAAACGCCTGGAATCTAAATTTCGTTTCTATATTATTGATTTGGGCACGCCCGCTAGACCTCTCAGCTATTTTTGTTAATGTCATATTTACATCTTATTATTTCAAAGAGACCATGCGGTTTAAAAATTCATCCGGTGGTAAAAAATCAACCAGCCGCAGATCACTGCGTTCATTGCCCGAGACGTCCAAAAATACAACCGTGGGGACCCCTTTGACATTAAATTCGTTTAAAAGACGGTCGTAATTGCGGCCATCTTTTTTGGTCAGGTCCACTTTTACCATGACAAAATCCTTCTGAGAGAGCTTGACGACATCCGGGTGGTGAAACGTGATTTCATCCAGCTCACGGCAGGGCGCGCACCAATTTGCATAAAAATCAATGATGACCGGTTTGTTTTTTTCGATGGATTCGGCCAAAATCCGGTCAGAGTAGGGGTGCCAGTTAACCGACGGCCCTTTGAACACCTGATTGCCAATCATAACGGTTGCGATGACCAGGCAAATCGTGCCAACGGAGGCCTTGACCCAGGCAAAGGAACGAAATGACGCTTGGGTTTTATCCAGCCATCCCAGGTGAACACCGGCGGCGATGGCGACAGCGGCCAAAAGGTAGGGCTGCATGAATATCGGCAGGATCGGGCGAATAAAATAGGCTGCCATGCCGATGAGAATCCAGCCCATTAGCCGCCGCACCCAGTTCATCCACTCGCCGGACTTGGGCAATTTTGCCAGCTGTCCCAAAAACATTGCCAGCACAAACAACGGCGTACCCAACCCGAGACTCAGGGTAAAGAAAATAAAAAACCCTAGTAAGGGATCTCCCAATGCCGCCACCCAGGTCAAAAGCCCCAGCACAAAGGGACCGATACAGGGTGCCGCCACCACCCCCAGTGTTATGCCCATGAAAAAAGAGCCAAATAATCCCGTGTAGGACTTTGAGGCTGCCTGGGTCAGCCTGAAGGGCAGCCTGAGTTCCCAAATTCCGAAAAGGCTCATGGCAAAGGCTGCCAGGACTGCAGCGATGGCAATCAGCACCAGGGGACTTTGCATTATCGCACCGATTAAACTTCCGGTGAGAGCGGCAACGACCCCCAGCAGGGAATTTGTCAGAGACAGCCCTCCGATATAGCAAATACCGTTTCCGATAAGGCTTCTTATTCCCCGCGTGTTTCGTCCGCCAAAATAGGACACCGTGATCGGAATCAGTGGATAGACACAGGGGGTGAGATTCAGGGCTAGGCCGCCGGCGAAAATTCCCAACAGCGTCCACATCAGTGCCCAGCCTGAAAATGAAGGCCTCGGGTCGGTTTGCGCGGATGCGGACTCGCCAATGAGCTTATTTTGGGCCACCGGGAGCCCTTGTGAATGCCATTGCGGGTATCCCTGCGGATAGCGAAATACGTTTCGATACCCCAATTGAACGGCTACCCGAGCCGCCGAATCGCTGCGGACTCACGCCAGCCCCGCTCAGTAAAAGACGATGGATTTTCCTTCATCCGGTCCTAGAAATGCCTTCAATTCACTTTTTTTCTGCCACCGAGCCCACCAGGTGGGCTCCATGGGGAAATTAACACTCTCTGCGATGTGACCGGCCCGGTGCTCCCATTCCTGCCGCGTATCTACCAAAAGGATTTTTTCCCGGTTCGACCGATACAGTTTCGAGAGGACTTTAACATCCATCAGCCGGTACTCGCCGGCGATGGCCTCCTGTTGAACTTGGGCCATATTGGTTGTCACAATCTTCACCGGCCGATGGAAATACCACAGGGCAAGGAGGGTTGCCGTCAAGGATATAATTGGAATTAAGACCAATCGAATCGATTTAATCAATTTGACGCCTCTTTGACAGCCGTTTCTTCTTCGCCAATGGAAATCGAAAGACCCATTGCCAGCCAATCCTGAACGCCCTCTTCAAGGCGCGTGGCATTGAACCCTTGGTTGCGCAACATCTCGACCGCCTGGACCGCCAGCACGCAATAGGGGCCTCTGCAATAGGCCACGATTTCTTGATCCTTCGGCAATTTCGAAAACAGTTCGTTTAGCTTACCCAAGGGTACTGATATGGCACCCGGTATGTGGCCGTTAAGATATTCATCCCTCGGGCGAACGTCCAAGACTGTGACGGCACCACTTTTTACACGTTTCAAAAGGTCTTTTCTATCGACTGGTTCCATACCTTCTTTGCCTTCCAGAAATCGCCGGTTGATCATGTCGACTTCGGCCAATCGATTTTCCGCCAACACCCTCATGGAACGAAAAAACCGGCAAACCATCTGATCCGCAAGGCGGTATTTGACATACAAGCCATCCTTCTCGGCTTCCACCAAACGGGCTGCCCTGAGGACCTGAAGATGCTGAGACGCATTGGCCAGGGTCAAACCGGTTTCCTGGGTCAAGGTCTCAACGGTTTTTTCACCCTGACAGAGAAGGTCAAGCAGTTCCAAACGTTTGGGACTTGAGACCGCTTTTCCAATTCGCGCGAATTGCTCATAAATAGCGTCCTTAAACTGTCGATTTGGGTTTTTCATAATCCACCTTTCTATTAATCAATATATTAATTGATTAATAGATCAGTGAGACGAATAAATCAATGCTTTTTTAACAGGTTTCACAAGCCGGGTCTGAAAATTTTATGAGAAAAACTTTTGCGTCATCATTGCCAAGCGATTTTGAATGTTGTCTGACAAAGGTCGAAGCATTTTCCCGGGCCATAAACCCATACTTCTTTGCTCGCTGTCCTTTGTAAACATAAACGCCAAGTACAAACAGCAGAATAAGAGAAACAGATGAAAAGGATCATCCAGTTGGTATTGGAACGTTGATCTGTATTTGCCATAGGGCTTGTCTCGATTTCGTTATGGAAGTATTGCAGTTAATCCTGACCTGTTTAAAAAATTGGAAAATTGAAGAGACAAACGGCGGCAGTGCCATATGCTTTCCGCTAAAACGAGGTCAATGGGATTATAGTACCCGATTTTCTCAGTGGATAGGGAATCAACAGATAAAGGATTTGGTCAGGATAGAATGATTTTGCTGATCAGCTCTTTCATGGTTTTCCACGTCCTAAGAGCGCTTTTTATGTCACGTTTCGATCGCCGGTGTCCACAACTCCAGCAGGGGGCCGCTTTTCCCATAAACCGGATCGAATTTTGGGAGTGCCACCGAGCTGATATTTTGGTCGGTTTGGGGCCGTTCGCCGGGTTTGCCGTATTGCATATCCGGGGATTGATGCTCCGGATAGGCACCGACACAACGAAAATCCGGCGACTGGTCAAGGTTTTTGTGGGATACGCCTGTAGGAACGATGATGACATCTCCAGCTTTGGCAGTTACTTTCTGTCCCTCCTGCCCGCCGAACTGGGCTTTCACCCAGCCAGCATAAATACCCAGGACTTCGTGGGCCGTGCTGTGATAGTGGTGAAAGGTGAAGATGCCATTGCGCCAGGAATTTTGCCATGCATTTCCATGGAAAGTTTTTTCAATAGTCTCCACCAGATTCTTTGTTTCTGAATTAAAGGCCTGTTGGAACACGATCAGAGGCAGCTCACCGTTATTTGGGAACGTGCCATCGTCCAATATTATGAGGGTTTGTATTTCTGGATTGGTCATGGGTTCAGTCTCCTGGGATTTTGGCATTCTGACCTTGTTTTCTGATTTTCATAATTTAGGTTGATGTTATCAGTTTGGTGGAATTTTGCAAACGTTGTCTGAATTGTCCCTGAGCCTTCCCAGGTAAGAAATAATGTTCGATTTTTCTATTTGACAAATAAAAGAGAAATTTATAGATTTTGTCGCCAAAACGGCAATTTATGGAGGTTATTATGACAAAGCTCACGGATGAAGCCAAAAAGGCCATCGCAGAGATACGCCCATCGATGGTGGCTACCTCAGGCAGCACCGGAAAGCCAAATGTCTCTGCCAAAGGATCGTTTCGCGTTCTGGATGATGAACATGTTGTATTTGCAGACATTGTTTCTCCCCGAACCGTCGCCAATATCAGGGAAAATCCTCAGGTGGCCATCATCTGTTTAGATGCTGCCGCACGGAAGGGTTGCCGCATTTGGGGAAAAGGCAGCATCTTCAACTCAGGCGACCTTTTCGACCAATTAACCGCTGAGTATGCTAAAAAAAATATGGTGGTGAAAAATGTCGTAAAAGTGGCTGTGGAGGAGATCGAGACCTTCTGATCAGAAGCTATAAATATGGGCAATTGGAATTAAACAGACAAGTGGGTCATCAAATGAAATCCCGCATTAAAGGAAAATTGACCTAGAGATTATTCTACTCGCTACGGTTTTAATCGTTGTCTGCTGGTGGGGTTTTGCAGCACTGCCTGCCAGGTTGGAATCAGGATCACCAGCGCGAATGCGCCCATTGCTACCAGATTAACTAGTACAAGTGATTTTTTCGTGCCGATTCGATCTGACAGGTACCCGCCAGGAAAGGAATAAAGAGCCGATAGAAAATTGTCCATGGCCTGGAGCAAACCGATGGCCAGCACACCAACGGTGCTGCGTTGCAAGCCTAGAAATGTGGTCAATCGGGTGGCATGGGACTTTATGGTTCCGGAGTTTGCCATCTGGCGTAATCTACATTCAAGGTTTGTACATCCTCGATTAAAGCACAACTGATCTTTGATTAATCCAACTGCTCTTTTAATGACATAAGGGCCATGGCGTTCTCAAAAGAGACATTCTTTGGATAATCACATCCCAGTGTCAGGACATATCCTCCTCCCTTGCCCCAGGCTTCAATACAAGCTTTCGCCTCAGCCACAACCTCCTCCGGTGTTCCATTGAGAAATGCTCCTCCTGGCGCTACATTCCCGGCCACACAGACTTTGCCGCCAAGAATTTCCTTCGCCTTCCGCAAATCTACCTTGGATTCAAGGCTAAAGCAGCTCGGGGCAATATCAGCTATATCGTCCAACACCTGGGTCGTATCACCACAGATGTGTATCATCGCATACTTACAATTCCGCTTGATTCTGTCGACAAGATCCTTCAAGAACGGTGCCGCAAACCTCTTGAACGTATCGGGTGAAATCAAATCTCCGGAAGCTACAGGGTCAGAGAGGTTCACTCCTAAGATGTCTTCGTGTTCAAGAATCGGATCGATAATCGACCAAAGCAGATCTGTTGAAAACTGGATAAGTTGTAACAATCTGTCGGGTTCCTCGATGGTTGCAAGCGCTACCGGTTCCATGCCTAATATCCGGGCCGCCAAAGTGAACGGGGCCCATTGGGTCGGCATGGTCAGTGTCTCCTTACCGATGGCGTCGGCCACAATATGGTGGGAACGAATAATCCCCTGCATGATGGGATGATCAAGGACTTTTTCCATTTTCAATTCAGCGAGATCATCTAAGCTTTGGATAACTGTTTGGGTGAGGGCTGGTGCGTTTGAGGAGCTGTCCTCTATTGGGCAGCCTAAGAAATGGATGGGATAGTTAATGAAATTGGACCCCGTCCAAAAAAGATCGTGTCCTACCTTTCGAAAGCCCTGGATAAAGACATCTGCTATTTGTTCAGGATTTTCTTTAATACCGGCGAAGGTTTCTCCTGCCATTTCCACAAGCCACGAACCGCCTCCAATAAGGGTAACCGGAACTCTTTCGGGTTCCTTTAAGTCAAACGCCATCTTCGTAATCTCTCTTCCGTTCATAACATCCTCCTGAAATCGTTTATTCGGATGGATCCAGTAACAATGGAAACACCGCTAAGTTTCTATATTTAAGCCTATAACCGGTGAATATTGTTCTCCCTGAAAATAATTTGCCCCCGCAGTACAGAGCACCCGACAGCTCGGATACTGACCTCAATTTCCCACGCTAATTCTGTAAGAGATGCCCCTAATTAAAACAAGATTTGGGCAACAGCCCGTGAAGATTTGACACCTTTCGGTGGACATATCTTCCATGTTATTCTAAATTAATGATATCGTTGATCCAATCAAATTGTCTCTTGACTCTGACACTGTGTCAAGGTGTAGATTTCAACATATATACGATTAATCTTTAACTGAGGCGGGAATCCTATGTTCAAAATTGGTGATTTTGCCAAACTCGGTCAAATATCAATTCGGATGCTCAGGCATTATGATCAATTAGGGCTTCTAAAACCTGATCATATCGATAAATTCACCAGCTATCGCTATTATACTGCTGGGCAATTGGCTCACCTCAACCGAATAATATTCTTTAAAGATTTGGGCTTTTCACTTCAACAAATCAAAGATTTATTGAGCAAAGGCCTGCCCAACGATCAGCTTCGAGGGATGCTGATGATGAAGCAGGTCGAATTAGAACGCGAAGTGCAGGACAGTCACGCTCGTCTAGCGCGAGTTGAAGCCCGCCTCGAGCAAATTGAACAAGAAGACAAATCATCTCCTTATGAAGTAACAACGAAATCGGCCAAGGAGATGGTAATCGCTTCCGTGCGGCAGTTGGTGCCCAAACCCCAGGATATGGATTACTATTGTAAACAGATGTACACAACGCTTTACAGGGGCTTGGGAGATTTAGGGATATCACCGCGCTATCCGGAGTTGACTTTCTATCATAATGAAGAATACCCCGAGCAAGACCTTGATGTGGAAGCTGCC
>JASFSK010000040.1:0-15261 GCA_050114455.1 Desulfobacterales bacterium
TTGATTTGGGCCGAAGAATATCTTTTAGTCGGATGGCGGTGAGATCGTCTTGTAGGTTTCGAGCAATCGATTTCCCAAGGTTGCAGCAAGCTGTTTAAAAAAGACAAGGCCGTTGGCCGGATCTTTCTCTAACGCTACGGTCAGTTTTTCACTGTCTGTTTTTAAAAGTTTGGTCGGTGCCGTACATTCCGCCGAGGCCGAATATCTATCCCGCCCGATGAGGCTGGACCAGCCAAATGCTTCACCGTTTTGTTTGACATTGTAAACCATCTGGCTGCTCTCACCAACTCCCAATTTGACACGCCCGTTGAGCAGGACGTAAAAAAATAGCGCCGGATCTTTTTCCCGGAAAAGGACTTCTCCCTTTTCATGGGATACCATCTGCGAAATATCCATGAATTTTTTAATAAAATCCATGCTGGTACCCATTAATAGCTCTGATTGTTTGATATACATAGCAACTCCTGTCCATGCAGCGGTTATACTGGCACAGCCGCCCAAGGCAGTAGGCCACAAAGGTTATACTTAAATTGAGGTTCTGGGTTCACAGTAGAATTACAAGTAAGAGGGATCATCATATTCTAATGATGAGAACATAATCATTTCGATACGAGCTGTCTGGTTGTTTTAACCCAGAACGTTAAACCCTGAACCTCCTCAACCTAAGAATACCTTTTTTCGCGCCTTCGTGTCTGTGGCTAAATTTTTTCAAACAAACCTCAGGTGACTTATAAAATAAAGCCGAAACCATGTCAAAAAAAAAGGAACGACTATGGAACGGACAATTTTTGAGACTATAGATTAGGACACAGATTTTCTCGAAATTTTATAGATATTTCGTTTTTTGTAGCCCTTAGTATCCCGATAACCTGTGTTCATCCGTGTCCCTGAATTGGAAAATCTTATGTCTTTAAATTTTGTTCTTACATTTTTGTAATATTTCTAACTCAATTTCACTATTATGCAATTTTAAATTGACAATCCGAACAATTCCAATTAAAGTTGGCCGACGTTTTTGTTTATCATGAATGAGTGGTGGTTTCCAAACACACTGTAAACGCGGTATAAGTCCGTAATTAGCGAAAAAGGCAACTTTTACGTATTGGATCATTTACCTCACTCCAATACACGAGCATTTCAGTACTCCCGTCTCGCATCATTCCAGCCTTATAATTTCGGTGGATAGCCCATCACCTCTAATCATTGTTTCCCAAAGGATATGGACAAAGACGATTCCGGAAAATACCCACCGGAAACACTATCCGATACAGAGTTGATATAAGGAGAAAGAAAATGTGCCGCTTATTTGCTATCACCAGCAAGGAACCGCTGTCTCCCATGGTGGCCGTCGAGGCCTTAAATGTCATGCGGGAAGGTCATGACTGCTCTGGGGTAGGACTTTTTCTGCGGGATTTGGCGGGACCATTTGAGGAAATGAAAAACGCCCCCATATTGTCCGGAATATTCTCGGAAAAAGGATTAAGGCGGCTGGATTCCTTCATGATGGACCTGGGTTTTATGACCAAATATAAAATCACCATCAAAGTGCCAAAAACGCCGCCGCCCGGGATACCCAAACGGGATGTTTATCTGATCCGGGCTTACGAATATCCGGAAGAATGGGACGATCTGGACGATCAGGAACGACTGCAGCGTCTGTTGCCGATCCGGCTGCAGCTTCGGGCTATGGGCGAGGAGAAACAGGATATGATTGTTTTTTCATTCTGGCCTGATGTCATCATGATCAAGGAGATCGGTGATCCCCTGCTGGTGACCAACCATTTAAAGCTTGACCGCAAGGAGCTCAATGCCCGGGTTATCATGGCCCAGGGCCGACAGAATACCAACTACGGCATTACCCTGTACGCCTGCCATCCGTTTTTTATTCAGGGGTATTCTACCATGACCAACGGTGAAAACACCGCCTTTTTGCCCATCAAGGCCTACCTGGAATCACGTGGATATCCCGGCTACATCGGCTATGAATCCGACTCGGAAGTTTTCAGCCATATCCTGCATTATACCATGGTTCAGCTGGGCCTGAATCTCGAGACGTACAAGCATATTATCACGCCGCTTCAACAAGATGACATTGTCAATCATCCCAACGGTTCATTTTTAAAAAACCTGAAGCAAACTTGCCGGCAGCTGATCATCGATGGACCCAATTGTGTTATCGGTTGCCTGCCCGATCACAGTCTGTTTATGGTCCAGGATCGCAAAAAACTTCGTCCTGGAGTGGTCGGCGGCAAACCCGGCATGTACGCATTTTCTTCTGAGATATGTGGCCTGGATGCTGCAATTCCCCAGCGAGATAAACACAAAGACTTTCAACCCATGCATCTGGATACGGCCATCGTCGGTCCAGACCGCCAAGAGGCTAGAATATGCAGTCAGAACGACCCATTACCCCTTCAAGCTTAAGTGTTAAAGATCTACCGTGGCAGATTATATGGGACAAGGAAAAATGCACCCTGTGCGGGAAATGCACTGCTGTCTGTCCCGTCAATGCCATTGAACTCGGGGTGTTTCGCAAGCGAACCGTTAAACCGCCCATCGGATTTTTAGAATCCCCTACCAGTGTTTACAAGGCCTACTATGGGATTCGACAAAAAACCGATCCGGCATACAGTTGTGTCGGCTGTGCTATGTGTAACATGGTCTGTCCCAACGATGCTATCATACCTTGCCGCAGCGATGAAGCTGACAAACTAAGATTTCAGATCGATCGCGGCGGACAGCCACGCAGACGCGGCGGTCGCCGTAATGCAGCCGGTGGTGTTCTGGATCGCATAAAATTTATTCGCATCTCGATGCTCACCGACCCCGCGCTGGATGCGGGGCGCCATGAATTTGAGCTGCGTACCCTTTTGGGGCGGGTGCTGCCACCGGAAGAGAATTTGAAATTTCTGCAAAGCAATGGCTGGATTCCTCCCGTTCGGGAAATATACCCCCTGATTATCGGCGGCATGTCATTTGGCGCTTTATCACCCAACATGTGGGAAGGTCTTCAGATGGGAGTGGCCTATCTCAACGAGGAGCTGGGCATGCCGGTTCGCATCAGCACCGGGGAAGGCGGCTGTCCGCCCAGACTGCTGCGGTCGCGATTTCTAAAATATGTCATCCTGCAGATTGCCAGCGGCTATTTCGGCTGGGATGAAATAATTCATGCCCTTCCGGAAATGAAAGAGGATCCATGTGCCATCGAAATTAAATACGGCCAGGGAGCCAAGCCCGGGGACGGTGGCCTGCTTATGTGGTATAAGGTCAACAACCTGATTGCAGCTATCCGTGGCGTTCCAACCGGTGTCAGCCTTCCGAGTCCGCCCACTCACCAGACCAAGTATTCCATTGAAGAAGCGGTCGCCAAAATGACCCAGTCCATGTACATGGCCTGGGGCTTCCGGGTTCCGGTATATCCTAAAATTTCAGGCACCTCAACGGCACTGGCAGTTTTAAACAATCTGACGCGCAATCCTTACGCCGCCGGTCTGGCCATCGATGGTGAAGACGGCGGCACCGGTGCTGCGTATAACGTATCCATGAATCATATGGGTCATCCCATCGCCAGCAATATTCGCGATGGTTATTTGAACCTGGTTAAGCTCGGCATGCAGAATCAGGTTCCGCTGTTTGCTGGCGGGGGTATCGGCAAAAGCGGCAATCTGGCGGCCAACGCCGCAGCACTCGTCATGCTGGGTGCCAGCGGCGTCCAGGTTGGCAAATATATCATGCAGGCCGCGGCCGGCTGCCTGGGATCCGAAGCGGATCGATGCAATATCTGCAACATCGGCTTGTGTCCAAAAGGGATTACCTCCCAGGATCCTCGTCTCTACCGACGTTTGAATGCTGAAGATGTCGCCCAGCGTTTGGTGGATGTCTTCCTCAGCTTTGACACCGAGTTGAAAAAAATTGTGGCACCCTTAGGTCGCTCCACCTCACTGCCCATCGGTATGTCCGATGCACTGGGCATTGACGATTATGCTGCGGCTGAAAAGTTAAGCATAAAATATGTGGTGTGAATTTGGAGAAAGTAAATGCCTGATCAAATATCAAGCAGCAATACATCCTATCATGTGATTTCCGGCAGAATCAGCGGTGACCGGGTTGATTCGCGGATTTTGGAAGAACGGATTCAAGCCGCGGTGGCCGAAGGACATCGCCGCTTTCAGATCAACGCCTATGGACAGCACGGAATCGGCGGCCGGCTTTGGCAGGCAGGCCACGAAAAGGTCCATCTAAAAATATCCGGGCAGCCCGGCCAACGGGTTGGTTCCATGGGATTCCCCAACACCCTGATCGAAGTGCTTGGACCAACTTCAGATGATGTCGGTTGGCTCAATGCCGGTGCCAAAATCATCGTCCACGGGAATGCCGGCAATGGAGCTGCCAATGCCATGGCCCAGGGAAAAATATATGTTGGCGGCAATATTGGCGCCAGGGGCATGACCATGACCAAACACAATCCCCGTTTTGACCCCCCTGAGCTTTGGGTGCTGGGTTCGGCCGGGGACTATTTTGGTGAGTTTATGGCCGGTGGCATTGCCGTGATTTGCGGATATGAAGCCCAAATTCCCGATAATATTCTGGGCCATCGCCCCTTTGTGGGCATGGTCGGCGGCAAGGTGTTTTTTCATGGACCCCACAAAGGCTATAGTCAGCGTGACGCCAAGTTGATTTCCATCAGGGATCAAGAATGGGCCTGGTTGAATGGCAATCTCCAGATCTTCTTGGATCATATTGGCCGCAGCGAGCTGACTAAAGTTTTTTCGGATAGAAGCGAGTGGCAGCTGCTCGTAGCCCGGAGCCCCCAGGAAAAAATTCAGCGGCCGATGAAATCCATTCATTCGTTTTACGGCGAGGTGTGGGAGAAAGAGCTCGGTCGTGGCGGTCTGATCGGCGACCTCACCCAATTGGATCGCAGCCCCATACCATTGATTACGAATGCTCAGTTGCGGCGCTTTATTCCAATCTGGGAAAATCGGAAATATGCTGCGCCTTGTGAAGCCACCTGTCCAACGGGCATCCCGGTGCAGCAACGCTGGGAATTGGTTCGCGCAGGACGGATTGATGAAGCGGTCGATCTGGCGCTTGCATACACCCCCTTTCCCGCATCGGTATGCGGGTATTTATGCCCCAATCTGTGCATGCAATCTTGCACCCGCGAATCTTCCGCTTTGGCTCCGGTGGATGTCACCCAGCTCGGCCAGGCGAGCATTAAAGCAAAATTACCGGATTTCCCGCCTGAATCGGATAAGAGGATAGCCATTATCGGCGGCGGCCCGGCGGGAATATCGGTGGGTTGGCAGCTGCGCCAAAAAAGCCACCAGGTCACCATTTATGAAGTCTCGAAAGAAATTGGCGGCAAATTCACCCGCGTCATTCCTGAAAGCCGTATACCAACCGAGGTGATTTCTACGGAACTCGGACGGGTCAAAGAAATATTACCGCATGTTTACCTGGAACAGCCCCTCCAACCTGAGAATATCCATCAGCTTCGGGAAGAATTTGACTTTGTAGTAATTGCGACCGGTGCTCAAAAACCCAGGACCCTGCCCGTACCGGGCAACGAACGGACGGTGACGGCACTGGATTTTCTTTCAAAAGCAAAAAAAAACAATATAACGGTCGGCAGGCAGGTGGTGGTCATCGGTGCCGGCAACGTCGGTTGTGATGCGGCCACCGAGGCGCACCGGCTCGGTGCCGAAAGCATCACCCTGCTGGACGTCCAGGAACCGGCATCATTCGGCAAAGAAAGAGAGGCGGCGGAGACGATCGGTGCCAAATTCAAATGGCCGGTCTTCACCATGGAGATTACCGCCAACGCGGTCAGGTTGACCACCGGGGAGGAAATTCCCGCCGATACGGTTATCGTTTCCATCGGTGATATGCCGGATCTTGAATTTCTTCCGGCTGATATAGAGATTGCGGATGGGTTCGTCAAGGTCAATGACCATTTTTTGACCACCGATCCCAAAATTTTTGCTATCGGAGATGTGGTCAGACCTGGATTGCTGACCGATGCCATCGGGTCCGGTCGAATTGTGGCGCAAACGATTTGCGACATCTTGGAAGATAAACCTCCTCTTGTGCAAAAACGTGAAATGATCGACCGTAGCCGCATAACCCTGGAATATTTTGATCCTAGGGTAACGGAATATACGGATCTCGATCACTGTGGTTCCCAGTGTTCGTCCTGCGGTGCTTGCCGAGACTGCGGAATTTGCGTGTCGGTTTGCCCGCAACATGCCATCGGCAGGAAGGAGCTGGACGGTGAAACTTATGAGTATGTGGTGGATGAAGACCTGTGCATCGGCTGCGGTTTTTGCGCCGGCGCCTGCCCATGCGGGGTTTGGGATCTGGTCGATAATGTTCCGCTGGATTAATTTGCTTACTTCGTCCTTAATCCTCAACAATCGCGAAGAGTCTCAGGTGAAACAAGATTGGGTGGAAGTTGGACACTCATGATGCTCGATACTGGATACTGGGTGCAGGATGCTTTAAAAAAGAAGCGCTCATTCAGCGCTAACGTTTGCGCCGCGTGTCGTTCTGCCTCTTTTTATAAAATCGAGAGAATACCGCTACAATCGAGTATCAAGCATCGAGTATCCGGCAGCTGTGTCGATAAGTGGTGCAGCGTTTCTGCTTGTGGTATGATGGTCTAATTGTAATTGTTAACGAATGATGAAATCTAAATTAAATACAGAGGAGTCTACCTTAAATGGCTGATTTTGATAAACCCCGCGAATCTTGCGGCATTTTTGGAATTTGCGATCATCCTGAAGCTGCTCCATTGACCTATTTCGGCCTCTACGCCTTGCAGCACCGCGGCCAGGAGAGCGCCGGCATTGCAACGATTAAAGGGGATACCATCGTCGAGCATAAAGGCATGGGGCTGGTCTCCGATGTTTTTGACATGAACCACCTGAATCTGCTCGAAGGGCGCAGTGCCGTCGGGCATGTACGCTATTCCACCACGGGCAGCTCCGTGCTGACCAATGCCCAGCCCTTTCTGGTGCGCCACCGTAAAAAATCCTATGCCGTCGCCCACAATGGAAATATTGTCAATGCCCATATCCTGAAAGACGAGCTTGAAGAATCCGGCTCTATTTTTCAGACCACTATGGACAGCGAAATATTTTTGCACCTTTTCGTGAAAAATCTGGAATTCGGCTTTGAGCAGGCGTTGGTAAATTCGGTCTCCAGACTCCAGGGAGCCTTTTCGTTTGTGATGTTGACAAGCCGGGGCGAAATTATCGGAATCAAGGACCCCTATGGCTTTCGGCCGCTGTGTCTGGGAAAGTTGAACGGCAACTATGTGCTGGCATCCGAGACCTGCGCCTTTGATCTCGTGGAAGCTGAATTTGTGCGCGAGCTCGATCCCGGAGAAATCGTTATCATCGGACCCGACGGCCTTAAAAGCATCCAAACAGCGCCTGCTGACCGGCGGGCTTTCTGTATTTTTGAATTTATTTATTTTGCAAGGCCGGACAGCACGTTTTACGGGCAGAACGTGTATCTGACGCGCAAAGCCCACGGCAGGCGTTTGGCCGAAGAGGCGCCCATTGAAGCCGATTTTGTCATGCCGTTTCCGGACTCGGGAACCTATGCCGCCCTGGGTTATTCGGAAGCCTCTGGTATCCCCTTCGAAATAGGGATGATCCGTAACCATTATGTGGGCAGGACATTCATTCAACCAACCCAGAGTATGCGCGATTTCGGTGTCCGCATAAAGCTGAATCCTGTTAAAAACCTTTTAAAAGGCAAAGATATCATCATCATTGAAGATTCGATCATCAGGGGCACAACCGTCCGAACCCGGGTCAAAGCCCTGCGAGAGCTGGGTGTCAAGAGAGTGCATATGCGCGTGAGTGGCCCACCGCACCGATTCCCCTGTCACTACGGCATCGATTTTTCAACCCGGGGCGAATTGATAGCATCCCGCAAATCAGTTGAAGAGTTGAGGGAATTTTTAGGTCTTGATTCCCTGTACTACCTCAGCATCGACGGCCTTCTGAAAGCCACTGAATTTGAGAGTCCGGAAGAAAACTTTTGTAAAGCCTGCTTTGACGGCTGCTATCCTGTGGCATTTGATACCGAACTGAGCAAGGATTGCCTGGAAATTGTATAGCTCGAAAGATAAATACTAAGGAATTGAATAGACATCAGCTCTATAAAGATGAGGTGCTTGATCACCTAGCATACACGGCCAACGTCGCGCAGTTCGTTAGCTTCGCGCCAGGCCCTCAACCCGGACAGCGTTTCAGCCGGATTATCGGTTACGAGCCCAATCATCGGTTTGCCTCGCCCGAGGAGGCTGTCCAAGCATTGCTATTGAGCGCTCCAGAAAAAAAAGTAAACATACGAAGTTTCAACCCGCACCTGCCAGAAGGCAATCCCTTTGTCAAAGGATTGGATTCTTTCGAAGAGGTGATGTCGGACCTACTGCGACTTTCCGTAGACAAACAGCTTTACACGATTGTCAACGAGGTCATCGACGAATCGGACAATGGTGTGTCAGGCGTCTGCTACCGTGGTCTGATGGAATTTGCGCCTGATTCGACTCCCCGGTGTGTAGATGATGATGAAATCGAAACGGCGGTTTTTCCTTTCGAAGTCGGAATGAAGATCCTGACAAACGTTTACGGATTTGAACCGGATCTCAGGGGGCGTGAAGGGGCGCGCATCGAGTTTAGCATCCACCCCAAACCGCGGGGTTGGAATCAGGCACACACTATCATTTGGCAATCTGAACAGCGTCCTTCACAGGACATTATGACCAAAATCCGTTGGCCCCACCGGTTCAGCCGGATGCTTGGTGACAAAGCCTTCGGTCTATTGGTAGCAGAAAGCGCTGGGCTTCAGGTCCCACGAACAATAAATTTCAGCCGCAGATTATTTCCATTTAGTTTCGGCCAATCAACCGGCAGCGGCAAAGTATTCACCCGCCCTTGCCCCGAAGTAAAAGAGCCCGGTTACTACCCATCAGCGGAAGGTTGGTATGACCCGTACGAAGTTCTGGCCGGACGCATTCTTCAACCAACCAAGCCCAGATTTGATCCTTTACCGGCGCCGCTGGCTTCGATCATTATTCAAGAGTCGATAGCGGCCCGTTATTCCGGCCGGGCACTGTTCCGGGCAGCCGATGATATTGAAATTCATGGCGTTGCCGGTGACGGTGGAAATTTCATGCTCGGAAAGCAACAGCATGAAATTCTTCCTCAAAACCTGATCCAGGCTGTACGAAAAACATACGAGCAAGCTCACCATATTGTCGGACCGGCCGGATTTGAGTGGGTATATGACGGAAACACTGTGTGGCTCGTTCAGCTAAACACCGCAGATCTTCAGAACCGAAAAGTCGCCTACGACAAGAACATCCAATGGGTTGAATTTCATTTTCATAGCGGTAAGCTTGAGGAATTTCGTCAAAAGGTAATGCAATTGCGCGGCAGCGGCAAAGGCATCATTGTCATCGGTGACGTCAGCCCACTAAGTCATCTGGGTGAGATAGCTGAAAATCACCAAGTTCCTGTTCAATTTACAGGCCAATAGGACCGACTGGCGACGGCGGCAACGTTACATCAAGACCTCTTAAATTATTGGGTTTTCCACCATGAAACATACAAAAATCTCGATCGCCGGTGATTTGGGAAGTGGAAAAAGTACCATTGCACGACTGTTAGCTGGAAACATTCATTGCAAAAGATATTCTACGGGGGATATCCAACGCGAAATAGCCAAAAAATTGAGAATGTCGACCTTAGAATTGAACAGGTACATGGAAAATGATACCGCAATAGATGATGACATCGATGAGTTTAATAAAAACTTGAATTTAAAGGAAGAATCATTTGTCATCGATTCTCGGATGGCCTGGCATTTCATTCCGAGATCATTTAAAATTTTCCTTAAGGTGGATCCTAATATCTCTGCCGAGCGGGTATTTAGGGACAGCCAACGAACAAGTGAACACTACGCCGATATCAACAAGGCCAAAAATGAGTTATTACATCGAAAAAAAAGTGAGAACGATAGATTCCAGAGCCTCTACCGTGTTGATTGTTCCGATATGAACAATTACGATTTGGTGGTGGACACCACCTATTCAAATCCCAAAACGATTGTGAATAAAATTTTGTCGCTTCTTAAACAGTGGTCGGAAAACAAGGAGTTCATTAAATTCTGGAGCTCCCCAAAAATCTTGTTTCCGACGAAATCGATAGGTATCTTGGACACATCAGCCAACCAAGAAATTTGCGGTTCTATTCAACAAAACGGGTTTAAGTCTGAATTTCCCGTAGAGGTGTTAAACCTTAATAACTTTGATTTCATTTATGATGGGCATTTAAGGGTTAGTGCATCGATTCTCGCAGATATCGGTTTGATACCGCTGAGCTATAAGGCTCAAAATAATTGGGAGACGACAAATCGTGAAACAGTGACTGAATACATTAAATCTAAATTCAAGATAAGTTATGTCCGCGACTGGGAAAAGTGGCATAAATTTAAATACCCTACCTACCCTGAACTTTAGCATCTTGCCGATGCTAATTTAATGAAATCATTATGTATCCGCTGCTTAAAGCCCTTTCCTGGATTGTCTTTCTATATGCCGCCTACTGCGGTTTGCTTTTTGTTATGCAGCGGCACATCCTGTTTCCCCGCGGCGCGATTCCGCAGTCCATGCAATCCGACCACAAAGCCAGACTGGAAAAAATCCGGTTGGATGTTGGATTCGGCAACGTTGAAGCCTGGTATATTCCTCCGACCGCCAAATCCTCGACGGCTCCTTTTCCGGCCGTGATTTTTGGCCATGGTAATGGCGAGCTGATTGATTTCTGGCCCGATACGCTTGGTGGTTTTGCCCGCCTGGGAGTCGCTTTGCTGCTGGTGGAGTATCCAGGTTACGGATCTTCGGCAGGCTCCCCTTCCCAAAATAGTATTACCCGGGTCTTTGTTGCCGCTTATGACGATCTGGCATCCAGGGACGACATCGATGCATCTCGCATCGTTTTTTTTGGCCGTTCCCTGGGTGGGGGGGCGGTCTGTGCATTGGCCCGGCAGCGGGATGCGGTCGCGCTCATCCTGATGTCGACGTTTACCGGTGTTCGTCCTTTGGCCAAACGGTTCTTGGTGCCGCGCTTTCTTGTGCGAGACCCTTTCGACAATCTGGCAGTTGTCAGAAACTATCCGGGACCAATCCTCGTCATACATGGCCGGCACGATGAAGTGATTCCGTTTTCTCATGGGACCGAGCTTTACCGGGCATCTCAGAGAGGAAAAATGATAGCCTATGATGCCGGCCATAACGACTGCCCGCCGGATTGGAACATATTTTGGCAGGACATCGCCTCTTTCCTTCGAGAAATCGGGATTATTTAGGATACCTTTCAGATGAAAATTTATGGTCGATACAGATTCTGAAAAAGCAATACCCCGCCGATTGAGGCATTTAAGAATTATTCATATATCCCTCTGAAATTTATATGTATTCTATGAATAAAGCTTTTTTACTGCTTGCCCTTTTGCAAAATGCAGTATAAAATATCCTTAGATTTTTGGGATTAGTGACGGCGGGAGGACAAGATGCTCGAATCAAGATATTTAAAAGACAATATTGAAAATATTGAAAAACTACTCGGAATTCCGGCTCTCAGGAACTTTGAAACTAAAAGCCTTCAAAAACTTCTTAGATTAAGCCGAATCAGGGAATACGAAGACGGTGAGGTAATTATCAAAGAAGGCGACCTGGATCCATGGCTGTATATTCTGCTAAACGGGAAAATTCGCATCACCAAGGAAAACCTGGAGATCAATACCATTGATAAAAAAGGTGAAATTTTTGGCGAGATGCGGGTTATTGATTTTATGAAACGGTCGGCCTCGGTGGTGGCCGTCGGTAAAACGGTTTGCCTGGCGGTTGACACTTCAGCAAAAAACAGAATCTCTGCCCAGGACCCGACCGATGAAAAACTCGATTTTTTATTGTTATTGTATCGGATATTTGCCGAATACATGTCGATCCGACTTCGAGCCACCAACGAGGAGCTAATAACCGCCAAGAAAAAAATCAAGCGCCTACTTGCCAAAATATGACCCTTACCAAAACTGTTGCTTTTACAAAAAATTCCACCAACATTTTTTTTCATATTCTCACCAAATGCAATCTGAAATGTCGTCATTGTTACATCAACCCCGGGCAGCATGGGCAAAGCACCCTGCCGCTGCCCGTCATTTCAGCCTGGCTCGAAACGTTTGCGAACAGCAAAAATTCAAAGAATTTGATATTCTTAGGGGGCGAGCCAACCCTCCATCCGGATCTGCCGGCGGCGGTAAAATATGCCCGGGAACTGGGCTTTGATTCTATCACCATCGATACAAATGGATACCTCTTTCATGATATCCTATCAAAGGTCAACCCCGGCGAAGTCGACTATTTCAGTTTCAGCCTGGATGGCACCTCTCGTGAGACCAATGATCGAATTCGAGGGGCAGGCTCGTTTGATGCCTGTATTGCCGGCATTGACCAAGCAAACTTGAAGGGCTTTAGCACGAGCCTCATCTACACGGTTAGCACTGCAAATATTCATGAAGTAGACAAACTGCCGGAATTTCTAAAAAATTTGGGGATTGACAGATTTTTCATTCAGATAATCGGGCTGCGGGGAAGATCCGCCCAAGAAAGCCACCCTGGTTTCCAGCATCAAAAACTTCAAATTACCAAATCCCAATGGATAGACACAATCCCGCGAATTGCCAGCAGGATTGCAAAATCCGGAATAACCGTTACCTATCCCAAAGTTTTTTTAGACCTCACGGAGTGTTTTGAGTGTGCGGGATTGGTTGCCGAAAATTATTTTGTATTTCCCAATGGTAGGGTGTATCGATGCCCGTTGTGCGAGGACTATCCTCTTCACAGTCTTGTATTTAAAGACAATCAGTTGGTGCCGACTGAAAAGATCAATGAAAAAGATCTTTTTCAATTGAATATTGCTGAGGGCTGTGTAATGAACAAATTAATTCAGCCCGGTAATTTAAGCTATGATTCTGCCGGGGGGCCTGAATACAAAATTGCCTGCTGCCTGCTGAAAGAAGAACTTATTTCCTCGCACTGACACAACCCATGCCGACGATTCGTCAAAAAATCATCCAACTTTTACGTCTCCGGGAAATGGATGCAAGACAACTATCCGCCGAGATCGGCATCCGGGAAAAAGAGGTGGCCGAGCACCTCCCTTTCATTTTTAAGTCTTTGGCAGCCAGGGGTGAAAAACTGAAGATTCGACCCGCCGAGTGCCTTTCGTGCGGATATGTATTTAAAAACCGCCGCCGCTTTACCCGACCAGGTCGCTGCCCCCGTTGTAAAAAAACACACCTCCTGAGTCCTGCATTTTTCATCCCCTATTAATAGATCCTCCAGAACAGAACGGGGTATTCATCTCAATGCGAACCGAAAAGGATGCTGAAATTGTTATCATCTTGATAAGGGGGCAGAAATGATTAATTTCATCCAGCCGTCAGTTTTAGGAAGAGCGCCGGACACATCGCCTTAATAGAAAAGAGCCGAAACATCCATCGAAAACCGCAAATATCAGGGCTTTAATAGTTTCGGTTAGAGCGTTTGGAATAACCCGGCTTGGGTGCGATTCCTGTTTAAGGTAGCTTTGCAAAACTGTCGATAGCGGAACGTTATTCTGCCAAACGCGCTAAATGTCATTGGCGACACAACAGATAATATTTACCTTGCAAAACCAGAGCAGCGACAGGAGCAGCGACATACGATGACAATCTGGATTGTATCCGCAATCTTATTATTAACCTTATTCCTGCTGATCAGCGAAAAAGTTCCAGTGGACGTCACTGCCATTGGTATCATGGTCATGCTGATGATCAGCCGTGTGTTGACCCCTATTGAGGCAGTAGCCGGTTTTTCCCACCCGGCGGTCATAACTGTCGGCTCAATGTTTCTGGTCAGTAGAGGCATGGTTCGAACCGGTGCCGTGGGATACATTGGCCAAAAAGTTATAGCGATTGCGCGCGGCAACGCCAAACTGGGCGTCCTCGTGATCTTGTTGACCGTAGGGATCGCGTCCGCATTTATCAACAATACGCCCGTGGTCGTCCTCTTTATTCCGGTGGTCATGCGAATGTGCTGTCAATTCGGTCTCAGCCCTTCGAGGATACTCATACCATTATCCTATACCTCGATCTTGGCCGGCACCTGTACGTTGATCGGCACCTCAACCAATATCATTATCAGTGATTTGAGCGTCAACAGCGGGCACGGTGCGATCGGGATGTTCGAACTTTCAAGCCTTGGAGTGCCCATCGCTGCCATCGGTATCACTTTTCTGCTGGTCGCCGCACCGCGCATGATGCCTGAGCTGTTAAATCCCACCTGCGAACTTGAGGATGGTGAGCACCGTCGATATCTGGCCGAATTTGCGATTCCCCGGGGAAGTGCGCTTATCGATCAAGATCCCGCCAAAGTTTTTAAAAAGCAATATCCAAATCTTGAGGTGCTTGAACTGATCCGCTATTCTCATATATTTCACCCTTCCCGGGACGCAGTCACCATTGCTGCCGATGATCTGCTGCTGGTCAAAGGTTCCGCCAATGATCTTGTCGAAATCCTTCATCACGATGATGTCGAACTGCCCCTCTCGGAGGAAGGGCTGGCTTTCGGCGTCGGTCCAAAAGAATCCATCGTGGTGGAGTTAATCATCCCCCCCCAGTCCTCCTTGCTGGGTCAAAGGCTTTTGGAATCCTATCTCAAGCGTGACCTCGGCCTTCATATCATTGCGATAAAAAGAAGTGGCTTGCACTACACGGAAAAGCAAATCCACGATGTGAAACTCAGAGTAGGTGATATTATCCTGGTGTGGTGTCATGCTGACAAATTGGAAACCTTAAGGGGTGGGGCAAATTTTATCATTGCCGAGGATGTGCATCATGAAATCGTTCAAAAAAGAAGGGCCTGGAAGGCGGTTATCATTTTCGCCGCCCTTGTCGCGGTCGCCAGTCTGGGTCTGGCCGACATTATGATTTGTGCTTTGACTGCGGCTTTCCTTATGATTCTGACCGGTTGTCTCCAGCTGCGGGACGCTTATCGGTCAATTCAGGCGGATGTGTTGATGCTTATCGCAGGAACCATTGCTCTGGGTACAGCCATGGAAAAAACCGGTACCAGTCAACTATACGCCGACGCCTATCTGGGAATCTTCTTCGGTCTCCCGCCGACGGTTGTCCTCGGTGGCT
>JASFSK010000041.1:0-15064 GCA_050114455.1 Desulfobacterales bacterium
GGGGTCGGTTATCATACGAGCCACTTTTGCACTGATTTCTTGGGGGCTGTCTGATAAAAATATGGCATTATTATAGCTTTTACTCATTTTACGGCGATCAATACCTAATATTTTGGGGGTTTCGGTTAAGATGGTTGCAGGCTCCGGAAACACATTGCCATAAAAGTGATTAAAGCGCCGCGCGATTTCCCGTGTGATTTCGACATGTGGTGCCTGGTCCACGCCGACAGGAACGCCGTAAGGTTTATATATGATAATGTCGGCCGCCTGTAGCACAGGATAGCCCAGGAAACCGAAGGTGGACAAATCCTTATTGGTCAACTCGCCAATTTGTTCTTTGTAGGTGGGATTACGTTCCAACCAGGGTACCGGTGTGATCATGGTGAGCAGTAAAAAAAGCTCTGCATGTTCCTTGACCTGGGACTGGACAAACAGGGTGCTCTTTTCGGGAGTCAGTCCTGCACTGAGCCAGTCTAGCATGATTTCTTTTCTGTTGCTTTCAATAGGTTCCGTATTGTCATAGTCGCTTGTCAAGGCATGCCAATCGGCGATGAAGAAATAACATTCGTAGTCGTCCTGCATATTGACCCAGTTTGCCAGCGCACCAAGCAAATTACCCAGATGGAGTGGCCCGGTGGGACGCATGCCGCTTAAAATTCGCTTTTTTTGACTCATGAATTGATGTCTGTCCTCCCTGTTGAAAATAAATTTTCCAGCGATTGATCGATCTGTGCATTTCGGATCGGGTTTGCCCGAATAAAGTTTGCATCTATACCAAATTCTTCCGTATTTTGAAACTAAAATTGATGCCGGTTGCGAGGCGAAAGGATTTGGAAACGTGAGAATCGTGGGATAATGACATTTTCCAATGTTGACTATTTGAATCAAAGGGATTCAAGATAACGGCGGGCAAAATTAATCTCATCATCTTTGGTTTTGAGTTTCCTGTCCAGTTTGGCATCCAAAACAGCTGCCATTACTTGCCGGTAGATCGGCCCCGGCTTTAACTGCATTTTTTTCAAATCCCTGCCTTTTAACGCGATGTCAGTTCGTCGCAGATCCGTAAAAAAGTGGGAGATCGCTTTTTTAACCGTCTTTTGCCTGGTGGTTGCCATCATATACAGAACCAACTCGGTTTTGAACGCTATGAGTTTTCTGTAAAGAATGCTGTTCGAAAGCCGTGGATTGCGCTCCAGCCAGATGCTGCATTTATTTGCCTTGAATCGTTTGATACAAAAAATCTTGACGAACTCCGGCGCCAGTTCGAAGCGGCGACAGATTTCCTCGGAGCGTTTCAGATCGCAACGGTTGATCAGCACGAGGAAAAAAACGATCCACTTCTCATAGGGATCATCCAAAAACAGCAAATCGTGCCAGGAAAGGACTTCATTGACCGAATTAAGCAGTGAAATGAAATTTTTATCCAAGGCAATGGATGGGTGGATTACTTTGAGCAGGTTGAAATCATTGAGCCGAATAATCGCGTCTACCGGGTTTTTTTCTTCCATGATAAGCCGCAATTCCGTAAATACCCGTTTACCGCTTAGTCCCCTGAAAAAATCCATGGTAACGGCATTGGAGATCAGACCGGCGGTTAATTTGCCGATGGTGAAATCAAAACGCTGCTCAAAGCGGATGGCGCGAAATACCCTGGTCGGATCTTCGACGAAACTTAAATTATGTAAAATCCGAATGATTTTTTCTTTGATATCCTTGCGGGCGGCAAAAAAGTCAATTAAGGTACCAAATTTATCTGAATTTAACTGAATTGCCAGGGTATTGATGGTGAAATCTCTGCGGTAAAGGTCGAGTTTGATGGAACTCATTTCCACCACCGGCAGAGCGGCCGGAAACTTGTAATATTCCATTCTGGCTGATGCGACATCGATTTTATACCCATCCGGGAATATGATGACGGCGGTGCCGAATTTTTCGTGGGTATGAACCCGCGCCCCAACCAACCTGGCGTATTTTTTTGCAAAGTCAATTCCCTCGCCTTCGATGACAATATCAAGATCCTCGTTTTTTCGATATAAAAACAGATCTCTGACAAATCCACCGACGACAAAAGCCTCACAGCCGATACCATCTGCTACATTCCCAATTTTCTGCAATCTTTCAATGAGGTCCGTTGAGAGTCGCTCTTTCATAAAGCGGGTCACATTGCGAGTGCGGGCGTGGGATGATCCTTTTAAGGGATCTGGTGAAATTTCTGATTTTGGTTCGGTCTCTCCCACCAGAATATTTAGCAGGTCGGTGCGGGTTATAACGCCACTAATTTCCGTGTTTTGCATCACCGGCAGTATGCGCTGTTTGTTGTCGATTATTTTTTCCTGTATTTCAGAAAGATCCGCGTTCGGTCCAACAGTGCCAACTTCAGTTGTCATATAATCGCCGACCGGAACCTGATCCAGTTTGTGATAGATCGCCTTTTCAATTACTTGCCGCGTTATGAATCCCCTGAGTTCTTCAGCCTCATTTACTTTCTGGGTGACCAACAGAGCGTTTAGATTATAGCGTGTGATGATGTTCTGCGCCTTTTTACAAGTTACAGCGGCATCGATGGTGATGGCGGGTGAGGACATGAGATCTTTTGCCTGGCGACGGGTCTTGATTTTTTCAAAAAGAATTTGGAGCAGTTTGGCTTCCGTTTGTGCCAATGTTTCCCCTTTAATGGATGCTGCAGCGGCATAGGGATGTCCGCCGCCACCGATGTCGGACAGAATAGTGCCCACGTCGACTTCGTTAATCCTGCTGCGCGCAACCACATAAATTTTGTTTTCCATTCGAGCAATGGCAAAAATGGCATCAATGTTTTCCATTTTCATCATTTTTTGAACCAGAAAGGCAAAATCCGGCATATATTTTTCCAAGGTTACGCTGGTGACGACTATTTCGATGCCACTGATTTGATAGCGGGTAACCGCCTGAATCATATCATTCAGGAGCACTACTTGTTGAGGACTCAACTCTCTGGCGATTAGATCGGAAACGATGTTTAAATTGGCGCCATTGGACAAAAGAAACGCGGCGGCTAAAAAATCCCTTTCAGTAGTGGAAGGAAAGGTGAAAGAACCGGTGTCTTCATATAATCCCAGACAGATAATGGTGGCTTCTTCTGGGTTAATGCGGATCTTTTTCTCTTTGATGATCTCCGTCAAAATCGTCACATTGGCGCCGGTTTTTCCATGAACTTCTAAGCTGCCTTTGACATCGTTGCCGGTTGGGGGATGATGATCATATATGTGGATGTCGATATCGGATCTTTCCAACAGGTCGGCGAGCTTACCAATACGGCCGCGTTGGCGGGTGTCTACTAAAATCAGACGTTTGACCATGGAAAAATCGATATCGCCGATATCCACCATGTTGAAAAGGTAAGCCATTGAATTAATAAAAAAATTTTTTAGATTTTTTTCCTGGGATCCTGGGAATACAACCAAGGCATCGGGATACAGTTTTTGAGCTGCCAGCATCGAAGCGAGGGCATCGAAATCCGCATTCACATGGGTTGTGATGACTTCCAGAGCCTTGTTTTTTTTGGTTTTATTCATTTGTTTTTAAACCGAATCCTTACCGAAACGAAAATCTCGCACCCCACAGACGCTTCAGTCAACTACCATTTTTCGCCGCTCCGTCAGGCTACCACACTTAAAAAGATATTGCCAATAGCATAATGTCAAGCTCAGCTAAGAATAAAGCTAGGTTGAAGCTTTTAAGCTGGAATAGATAAAAGCTTAAGTTTTTTTCTTCGTGACCGATAAACACTTTGATTCGTATTTTGTCATGAACCTAAGACGTTAAGAACACAATGGTACCTTGGTATCAACCTAAATTTCAATAAACCATCGGTCATAATAGTCCATTTAAATCTCTAGGGAGGAAGATCATGCCTGTTTATCAGTGGGTGGGCAAAAACAGAAAGGATGAAGTCCAAAAAGGCGAAATTGAAGCTGTCAACGAAGAAGCCGTCAAGGCACAGCTGGCGCGGCAGCGAATTACGCCGACCAAAGTGAAGAAAAAACCCAAAGACCTTTTTGAGAATGTCAGTTTTTTGCAGCCCAAGGTTAAGCAGCGGGATGTCATTCTTTTTGCCAGGCAATTTTCGACCATGATTGATGCAGGACTCCCCATCATTCAATGCCTTGATATTCTTTACAGCCAGCAAGGCAACGTCACCTTTAAAAAAATGCTGAAAGAAATCAAAGAATCTGTAGAAGGCGGTGCGACTCTGGCCGAAGCTTTGAAGAAGTTTCCCAAGCAATTCGATAGTCTTTTCGTGAATATGATCTCCGCCGGCGAAGCCGGTGGTATCCTCGACTCGATTTTAAGACGGCTGGCGGCTTACATGGAAAAGGCCGCCAAGCTTAAAGCCCAGGTGAAAGGAGCGATGACTTATCCAATTGTCACGCTCATCATAGCGGTGGTCGTTTTGGCCGTGATTCTGGTATTTGTTATACCCGTTTTCGAGGAAATGTTCGCTGACTTCGGTGGCGAACTCCCGGTACCGACCCAAATAGTGGTTGCGATGAGTGATATGGTGAAAAGCAAGATTGTCTACATCATCATCGGGCTCATTCTCTTTATTATCGCTTTCAAAAAATCATACGGGACTGAAAAAGGTCGGGAGTTTATCGACAAAATGCTCCTGAAACTTCCGGTTTTTGGGGATTTACTGCGCAAAGTGGCCGTTGCCAAATTTACCCGAACAATGGGGACCATGTTGTCGAGCGGTGTGGCAATTTTAGAAGCATTAGATATTGTTGCCAAAACCGCAGGAAATAAAACGGTCGAAAACGCCATTTATAATGTTCGCAAGGGTATCGCAGAGGGCCGCACGATGGCGGACCCGCTTGCCCAAAGCGGGGTATTTCCTTCAATGGTGTGCCAGATGATCAGTGTCGGTGAATCCACCGGCGCACTCGATGCCATGCTGGGGAAAATTGCCGATTTTTATGACGAAGAAGTTGACCAGGCCGTTGAAAATTTGACTGCCCTGATTGAGCCGTTTATGTTGGTATTTCTTGGGGTGACCATCGGCGGACTGGTTGTTGCAATGTATCTTCCAATATTTAAAATGGCCGGGGCTATATCATAATTCAGTTCGCACTTTAATCTGTGCGGATCTTGTATTGCGGCAGTGGCATATGTTTGAGCTGCGAATTTGTGCGTTGATTTAAATACTGAAAAATGGCATCGTATTTTTGATTTCAATCATTTTACGATGCAAACTATCACTGAGCTACCTTGAGTTATTGAATAGATTCGGATCTGATGCTAACGCTCTTCAAGCATGCCTCCTACCACTGAAAGATCTTTCTTTTATAAGACATACCGGTGCGGTTTTTCAATCGTCTAAATAAAATTAAGGATTCATCTGCAGCCAATTGACCTGCTGTCATAACCGTCGCAAGGACCACTATGGTGAACGCAATACAGATGCCTGAAGTAGAATTAAGGAAAAAACTGAAGTGGTTGATGCTTTTTCGGATCCTTTTTTCCACTCTCCTATTGGGCTCCTCTATTTTAATGCAACTTGGGGAATCACCGCCACCCCTTGGCTCCTCTTTGATATTTTTATATGGGATTATTGGTTCCATTTTTTTTCTGTCGGCCATATATGCCCTGCTCTTGTCCCACACAACACGCCACCTTATCTTCGCCTACATACAAATATTAATCGACACAGTGGTGGTTACTGCTATTTTGTTTGTTACCGGGAGCTTTTCGAGCGTTTTCTCATTCCTGTATCTGGTTGTCATCATCTACTCCAGTATTTTATTGCCAATCCGGGGAACCATTATCATTGCAGCCTTGTGCAGTATACAATTCGGCATTATGGTGGATCTTGAGTATTATGGGGTGATTTATCCCTTGGGTAAAAATGACAGTCTTCTTGCTTCGGTCCATCCCGGCAGTCAGGTTTTCTATAAAATTCTGATAACCATGATAGCCTGTTTTGCAGTCTCTTTTCTTAGCAGTTTTTTATCCGAACAGGTTCGAAAAACAAGAAAAGAATTGCAAACCATGGAAGACCATGTCAAGCGTGTTGAAAAAATGGCATCCATTGGAGAAATGGCCGCCGGCATGGCTCATGAAATTAAAAATCCTCTGGCGTCTCTGACAGGTTCCATTCAACTTCTCAGTGAGGAAATTCACTATGATCCTGACCATGATAGACTTATGCGGATCATACTGCGCGAAGCGGATAGGCTGAGTTCCCTTGTGAACAACTTCCTTCTATATGCGCGTCCTCCGGTCGGCAGAGTTGAGGCCGTTGAACTCGATAAAATTCTGACGGATACAGTCGATTTATTGAAAAAAGATACAATCACGGATGGTCGTATTACAATTGCCCGAAAAATCGAGTCCGCCTCCTGGGTTTCAATAGATCCAGTGCATCTGCGCCAGATTTTCTGGAACCTTTTGCTGAATGCGGCTGAAGCCATCACCGGCAAGGGGGCCATCGATATTGAAACTTATACTTCAAAGAGCAGACAGGTGTTTGTTCGAATCGCCGATGAAGGCTGTGGCATGACCCGGGAGGAGCTCAAATCCATTTTTGACCCTTTTTTTACCACCAAACCGACCGGGACAGGTCTCGGTTTATCAATTGTTCATCGGATTCTGGAAGCATATGATGCCTGGTTGAATATTGACAGTGAACCCGGCAAAGGAACCGCAATCACCCTGCAATTCAAGCAGATCGATCCTCCCCTAACAGCCTGCCAACTTGAACTTGACAGTCCTGTGTAAATAAGATAACAAAAACGATTTAAATTGAAAAAGCGGCCAAGCAAACTTGAGCCGAATACTGATCGATGTTGCCAGGATTCGCTTTTATGCGACTGTAGTGCCCTTGTTTGGGTGAAAGCCCCATCTTCTGGATTTTCACACTTATCGAATTCAAAGGATGGGGTCGTTTTTGTTCTTTGTACCACCCGAATTAATAAGAAGGTCAGGCGCAGTCAGCCTCTGTACCTTCGTGCTTCGATTTGCAATTATTGTTACGTATTCATATTGAGCTGTCCGTTGCTTGTGCTCACTCAGCACAAAGTCCTGAGTGAGTAAATACGTCATCATATTTACGAATCGATGGATTTCGATAGGCTATTGGTGGCGTTGACAGTTTTCGATCAATTGTATACTAAGCGGGCTGCCGATCACTTAACTTAAATTCAAGTCTTTGCTCTCTGAATAGATAATTGAGAAATATGGAAAAAACAAGCGAACTGCTTCAGAAACGAAAAGAGAAAATTGAGGATCTAAAACACAACAACATTAATCTGTTCCCCAATGGATATGTTGTGTCGCATACGGTAAACGAGATTCGAAAAATTGTGGAAAAAAATCCGGAATCACTGACCGAAGAGGGGCCACTATTTGCATCGGCCGGGCGCATGATGGCGATCAATAATTTCGGCAAAAGTGCCTTCATACGTTTCAAAGATCGAAGCGGACTGCTGCAGGCTTATGTTAGAAAGGACCGGGTCGGCGATGACGCCTATCGACTTTTTAAACAGTTAGATATCGGCGATTTTGTAGGATTGAAGGGAACCATGTTCCAAACTCGCACCGCTGAATGGACCCTTCTCGTCCATGAACTTCACCTGCTGTGCAAGGCGACCCGGCCCTTGCCGGAGAAGTTTCATGGTCTGCGGGATCCCGAGAAACGATATCGGCAGCGTTATATTGACTTGATCATGAACGAAGAAGTGCGGGACATTTTTATCAAGCGCAGCCGGATTATTCAAGAAGTGCGCAATTTTTTTATTGAAAGGGATTTTCTTGAAGTTGAAACGCCTATGATGCAGCCGATTCCCGGAGGTGCAGAAGCCGCTCCT
Source organism: Desulfobacterales bacterium (assembly GCA_050114455.1). Lineage (GTDB taxonomy): Bacteria > Desulfobacterota > Desulfobacteria > Desulfobacterales > JAFDCJ01 > JAFDCJ01. The sequence continues at coordinate 7,845 of JASFSK010000041.1, forward strand.
TTCAAGACCCACCATAAAGCATTGGGAATGAACCTCTACCTGCGTATTGCGCCGGAGCTGTATTTAAAACGTTTAGTGGTCGGTGGATTTGAAAGGGTGTTTGAAATCAACCGCAACTTCAGAAACGAAGGTGTTTCAACTCAGCATAATCCGGAATTCACCATGGTTGAGTTTTATCAAGCCTATGCCACCTATATCGATTTGATGGATCTGACCGAACAACTGTTAGCCGGTGTTGCTCGGGCTGTCAACGGCTCGGCTAAAATCCGTTACCAGGGCCAGGATATAGATATGACTGGAAAATGGCGACGCATGGCGCTATTAACCGCGATGGAGGAAGTTGGAGGGGTTGACCGGCAACTTTTAAATGACAAAACAGGCTTGTTAGAATTCGCGTCGCGTAAAGGAATCAAGGTGACCAAAACCGGCCAGCTGGGCAAAGTGATCACAAAACTGTTTGACGTCCTGGTTGAGCCCGAGTTGATTCAACCTACATTTATCACCGGCTACCCGGCGGAAGTCTCTCCGCTGTCCCGCCGCAGCGATCGGGAACCCGAAATCACCGAACGATTTGAGCTGTTTATCGCTGGACGTGAAATTGCCAATGGGTTTTCGGAACTCAATGATCCGGTTGACCAGCACCATCGTTTTGCTCAACAGGTTGCCGGACGGGATGCCGGCGATGAAGAAGCTCACCGGATGGATGATGACTATATCGAGGCGCTCGAGTATGGTATGCCGCCGACAGCCGGTGAAGGCATTGGAATCGACAGACTGGTTATGTTGCTCACCGATTCAGCCTCAATCCGAGAGGTTATCCTATTTCCGCATATGAAGAGCGTAAAAAGCAAAGAACAGTGAACATAATCTTGCCGGTTTAGAGCAAAGAGCATTGGCTGTGGCGCAAATAATATTCCTTTTTTTGCTCCTTTCAACAATCTTTTATATGATATTTCACAATGACTGACACCTAAAACCCCCGGTTTTTTTAGCATGTTAACAGAAGAAGCCTGATAGGTTCTTATTTCCTTTAATCCGTGTCAACAATAAATCTTATGGGGTTCGAATTATTTATCGGCCGTCGGTATCTGAGAGCCAAACAAAAACAGGCATTCATCTCCTTGATAACCATCCTGTCGATTGCCGGGGTGGCGGTGGGAGTGATGGCGTTGATTGTGGTAATTGCCGTGATGAGCGGTTTTGAAGCAGATTTGAAAAGCCGCATCTTAGGTGGACAACCCCAGGTGATGCTCAGACGGCATGGCGGCGCGTTTACAGATTACCGTCAGGTACTCAAAGAGGTGGAAAAAACCCAAGGCGTCGAGGCGGCTACCCCGTTTATCCTTTCCCAAATTATGTTGAGGGCAAAACATGGTGCCTCCGGCGGCGTGTTGCGGGGAATCGACCCCGAATCTGCCGGCCGGGTGATGGAAACCCTTCAAAGCCTTGATTTGCCTGATCCGACATCTCCAGGATCCTCACCAGCAGCTATTCCCCAAATTCCCGGTATCGTATTGGGTCGTGAACTGGCCAGAAACCTTGCGGTAAATAAAGGTGATGTGATTCATTTAATTGCTCCAGGCGGCACGTTATCTCCCATAGGGCATATTCCGGCAATGAAACAGTTTAAGGTGACTGGCTTTTTTGAATCCGGCATGTACGAGTACGACCAGACTTTTGCCTATATCAATATAAAAGATGCCCAGAAAATTATGCGAATGGGGGATGCAGTCAGCGGTTTGGACATTCGGGTGACGGACATTTACGATGCCAGAAATGTTGCACAAAGGATCGTTGCCAAATTAGGGCTTCCATATTGGGCACAGGACTGGATGCAAATGAACCGCAATCTGTTCAAGGCGCTGAAGCTTGAAAGACGGGTGATGTTCATCATTCTGGTTCTGATCATTCTGGTGGCAGCGTTTAATATCGCCAGCAGCCTGATCATGATGGTCATGGGCAAAACCAGGGATATCGCCATTCTCAAAGCCATGGGCGCCACCGAGCGAAGCATCCGAAAAATCTTTGTCTTTAACGGTATGGTGATTGGATCGATCGGCACTGTTATCGGATTGTGTCTAGGACTCTTTGTTTGTGCGGTGCTCAAGCGCTATGATATTCACGAGCTGACCGGAGATATTTATTATTTTACGACAACGTTGCCGGTAAAGCTCGAATTCACAGATGTTGCCTCCATCATTGGCGCCGCATTGCTGATTTGTTTTTTTGCTACACTTTATCCAGCGGTGCAGGCTGCCAAACTCAGTCCTGTCGAGGCCATCCGATACGGGTGATACCGTAATTAATAGGAATACAATGCAATCTGAGAATCACGAACACGGATTCGGCGATTCGCCGGTTTTAATCAAGGCACGCAAACTTTGCAAAAGTTTTACCAACGGAGGTGCCCGAATCGATATCCTGAGAGATCTCGATTTCGATTTATCGGCCGGTGAGACCTCAGCTATCGTTGGTGCTTCCGGCATCGGCAAATCGACGCTCCTGCATGTTCTTGGCGCTTTGGATCGGCCGGACAGCGGTCAATTGTTTTTCAGGGGAGAAAATGTGTTTTCATATGATGATACTGCCCTGGCACAGTTCCGCAACCAATCGATCGGATTTGTTTTCCAATTTCACCATCTTCTACCGGAATTTAATGCAGTTGAAAATACGATGATGCCAGCATTGATTGGTGGCGCAAGCAAAATCAATGCAAGCCGGGCCGCCGAAGAATTACTCGTCAGGGTCGGTCTCAAGGACAGATTACATTACCGTGTGGGTAAACTATCCGGAGGTGAACAGCAGCGGGTGGCCCTGGCAAGAGCGCTGGTGCTCAAACCAGCCGTGTTGCTGGCCGATGAGCCCACCGGAAACCTGGATGAATCCAACAGTGAGCACATACATTCCTTACTGATTGAGTTAAATCAGGAATTTTCTATGTCTGTGGTTGTGGTTACCCATAATACACAACTTGCCTCTGTAATGTCCCGCCGCATTACGATTTCCGATGGAAAACTGACAGGCCTCGCATGAGGTCTCCTGTAACAAGTACTTTGCGAGCATTTTATGCCAAACTCTATGATACATTCGACTTACGACTTGAATTGCATCCTATCAAGGCGGGTGGTCCAATGCCCCGGCACCTGGTTCAAGCCTGACAATCAGTGGACGCGATAACTGTGCAGCAACACTATAAAAATTTTATGATCTACCGCATATGTCCGATCCTGTTTGTCTTCATCGGCATTTTGATTCAGGTTGCCTATGGCCAGCAACCCACCAGCGTTGTTATTTTGCCATTTGAAGTTCATGCCGAGGAGGATCTGTCATATTTGCAGACACAAATTCCACAGGCAATCAAGACCCAGCTTGAGCAAGAAGGGGCCAATGTCCTCATATTGGAGACCATGGATATTTCCTCCTGGAAAAAGATTGGCGAAAATACTGCTGAAATTCGAAACCTTGTGGCCGAAACCGGTGCCGATTATGTCGTTTATGGAAGTTTGACACTCCTTGGTCAAAATTTCAGTCTGGACGCAAAAATGCTCACCTACGCGGATATTGAAGAACCATTGGTTTTTTCGGTGGAAGGAGAAGGTATTGAAAACCTGCTTGGTTCCGTGAACAAGCTGGTGCAGGAACTCAGCTTAAAATTATTTAAACGGCAGAAGATTGCCCAAATTTTAATTCAAGGAAATAACCGCATCGAAGAGGATGCCATTAGAAGAGTGATCAAAACCAAGGTGGGGGATCTGTTCAATTTAAAGGTAATATCAGATGAGTTAAAAGCTATTTACAAGATGGGTTATTTTGACGATATCCGGATCGAGTCTCAAGATATAGAAGGGGGCAAATCCATTATATTCAATATCACGGAAAAAGCCACTGTTCGGAACATCCTTATAAAAGGAAATACGTGGGTGTTCGAAGATGATGAAATCAAAGAAGTTCTGACAATCCGAAAAGGATCCATTCTCAACACCAATACCATCCAAAGTGACATGCGGCGGATCGAAGAACTCTATAAAGAAAAAAATTTTTACAATGTCAAGGTCGGCTTTAACATCTATACACGAAAGAATTTTCAGGCCGACATCGAATACGAAATTGAAGAGGGTAAGAAGTTACAAATTAAGGAAATCACCTTTGTAGGAAACAACACCTTTTCCGACGGCAAACTTAAGGGGTTGATGGATACTTCGGAAAAAGGAATTTTTTCATGGCTTACAAGCTCCGGTGATCTCAATCAGGAAAATTTGAGTCAAGATGCGGCCAAAATAACTGCTTTCTATCACAACAACGGCTATGTTCAGGCCAGGGTCGGAGAACCGGAGGTGTCATTTGTCGAAGACGGCATCATCATCACCATTCGTATCGATGAGGGACCCCAATTCAAAGTCGGTGACGTCAGCATGTCCGGGGATTTGATTATTCCCCAGGAGCAGTTGCTCGAAAAGCTTAAAATATCCGAAGAAGAATATTATAATCGCGAAACACTGCGAACGGATGTAATCACTTTGACGGATATTTATGCGGATGAAGGCTATGCTTATGTCGATGTATCACCCCGGATCGATCAGGATACCGATAACCTGGTCGTCAATATTGTTTTTGACATTGACAAAGGCAAACAGGTTTATTTCGAAGAGATTACCATCAGCGGCAACTCCAAAACCCGCGACAAGGTGATTCGCCGCCAGTTGCAGGTTTATGAACAGGAACTTTATGGCGGACGGCGACTGAAACGCAGTGTCAGAAACTTATATCGAGCGGATTTTTTTGAAGATATAAAGGTCAACACAACCAAAGGCAGTGCCGATGACAAGATGCGGCTGCGTATCGACGTCATCGAAAAAAACACCGGTGCGTTCAGTTTTGGCGCCGGCTACGGAAATGTGGAAAATGTATTTCTGACCGCCTCTGTTGCTGAAAGAAACTTGTTTGGACGATCTCAGACCCTATCGCTCAAAGGTCAATTCGGGACCAAGACAAACCGTGGCACCTTAAGTTTTACAGAACCATGGTTGTTTGATATTCCCCTGTCCGCCGGTGCAGATATTTACTATTGGAAATATAGCTTTTCCTCTTACGACAAAGACAGTGTCGGTGGAAAGCTTCGCTTAGGGTATCCATTATTCGATTATACACGCGGATACCTCTCTTATATTTACGATATCGCGGATATTAAAAATGTTGATGATGACGCTGCCAACTCGATTAAGAATGATGAAGGGGAAAATATCAAGAGCAGTATTGAAGCTCGCGTTAGATACGATTCAAGGGATCAGCTTTTTCATCCAACCGAAGGGTCCATGCACAGTGTCACATACGAGTTTGCCGGCCTGGGGGGCACCGTTGGATTTAACAAAATCATCGGTGAAACCGGCTGGTATTATCCGCTGGTCTGGGAATTGATCGGGGTGCTGCATGCCAAGGCCGGCTACGTCAAAGCCTTGGAAGGCAAATCGCTACCGGACTATGAAAAATTTTATATGGTCGGCATTGATGCCTTGCGGGGATTTGAGCGCGATGACCTGAGTCCTCGAGATGACGACGGTGCCGAGGTCGGCGGCAATAAATTTGTACAGCTCAATGCGGAAATACGGTTTCCCCTGGTTAAAGAGGCCGGTGTTTACGGGGTGACCTTTTTTGATACCGGTAACATAAAAAAAGAAGGCGATCCGATCGAGTTTGACGATTTGCGGGAAAGCGCCGGTGTCGGCATTCGCTGGCTTTCACCCATGGGCCCGATCCGACTGGAGTATGGATGGATTCTGGATCCGAAAGACACCGACCAAGGACCCGGCGGATGGGAATTTTCTATGGCGACATCATTTTAGACCTGCCATTTCACAACTGGGTTTCTTAATCGACTTGACGAGTTTCTTGCGATGTTTAATTTGCGTGCTATTTTTCCAAAAATAGGCTATATCACCGTTTGGGTCGGCAACCACAGCAAACCCAATTTATTGCAGCCGGTACGGGATTTGGAAGTTATAGATTAAATCAAGGGGGATGCTAATGAGATATATCAAATCTGCTTGCGTCATAACGCTTTTCATTTTCATTTTCTTCAATCACGGCTCTTTTGCCGCCGATGTTGCCAAGATCGGGGTAATAGATTTGCAAAAAATTCTTGAAACCTCCGCCGCCGGAAAGTCCATCCAAACCCAACTGAAAAAAGAAAAGGGAAAAATGGAGTCCGACCTTAAAAAGAAAGGGACCGAGATTGAGAATATCCGAAAGCGTCTTGAACGAGAGGCGATGGTCATGGGAAAGGAGATGCGGGAGGAAAAAGAACGCGAGTCCCGAATTAAAATTAATGATTTTAAATCCCTCCAGAAAAAATACCGAACGGATTTACAAAAATTAGAAGCAAGTTTGATGAACCAGTTAAAAACCGATATCGATGAGATCGTCAAACAAGTGGGGAAAAAAGGAGGCTATCTTCTTATTATCAATAAATTTGGTGTCCTCTACTCGCCCAACTCCATCGATATAACCGATAAAGTCATCGGTATGCTCAACACCAAGACCGCTAAACGTAAAAAATAATCCAGGAGCCGAAACGTCGAAATTATGAAGGTACCCTTGTCCCAAATCGCCAGTCTGGTGCAGGGCCATGTCATTGGTGAATCAGATAAAATGATCAGTGATGCTGCACCATTTGAGCTGGCCGGCGACAAAGATATCACGGTGGCCGGCAGCGCCAAATTCCTTAAAAAAATGGCGGATTGCAAAGCAGCTGCTGTTTTAGTTTCACGGGATTTCTCAGAAAAGCGACACAACCTCGTTCAAGTTGACAATCCCATGGTGGCTTTTGCAACGGTGATGCAGTATTTTCACCCCCTGCCCAAACCGCGGGATATGGTCCATCCCTCTGCCGTGATTGGAAAAGGCTTTAAATCCGGCCAAAATGTCACCATCGAGCCCATGGTGGTCATAGGTGATCAAGTTAACGTTGGCAATCGGGTCTGGCTTCATCCAGGCGTTGTCGTCGGCAGCGGGGTGACGATCGGCAGTGATGTAAACATTCATCCCAATGTGACCATTCTCGAGCGCTGCGTTATCGGCGACCGCGTGGTCATCCACTCCGGTTCGGTGATCGGCAGTGACGGCTTCGGCTATGCCCCTGACGGCAAGTCCCATCACAAAATTCCGCACACTGGCATTGTTCAGATCGATAATGATGTTGAAATCGGTGATGGGACTTGCCGTCA
>JASFSK010000042.1:0-15019 GCA_050114455.1 Desulfobacterales bacterium
GCCAGGTTTATCAGCACCCTCAGATACATGTTTACACGGATGCGACTATCATGGAGGCCACCGGCTATGTTGGCAATTTTGTCACCAAGATAAAGTCCGACAGAGGAATGGCGGAAATAAAACACGGCGCCACCGTCATCGCTGTCGGTGCCGATATATACAAGCCGACCGAATATCTTTATGGGGAAGATGATCGGGTTCTAACCAACCTTGAGTTGGAGGAGCGGATCGTCCAAGGAGAAAAAAGCCTGCTAACCTCGCGCAGTTTGGTGATGATCCAGTGCGTCGGCTGCAGGCAGGAAGATCGAAATTACTGCGCCCGGATTTGCTGTAATCAGTCCATCAAAAACGCCTTGAAGCTCAAGCAGATAAATCCCCAAATGGATATTACGATTCTCTTCAGAGACATAAGATCATATGGTTTCGCCGAGGATTACTATCGAAAGGCGGCTGACAACGATATCAAGTTTGTTCGCTTCGAACCGGAGGCCAAGCCCCAGATTGAAGCGGTCAAGGAGGAAGGCCGGCCCGTATTAAGAGTTACACTGCCGGATTATATTCTGGGTTGCAAGCTTGCGCTAGATGCCGATTACGTTGCCTTAGCCGCTGCCGTTATTCCCCCTGCGGCAAACCGGGAATTATCTCAGCTTTTCAAGGTCTCCTTGGGACCGGATGGTTTTTTCAAGGAAGCTCACGTAAAATTAAAGCCGGTCGAGTTTGGTACCGAGGGTGTTTATCTTTGTGGATTGGCCCACTATCCCAAGCACATCCCGGAAGCGATCAACCAGGCCTATGGTGCGGCAAGCCGGGCAATTACTCTTCTTTCACATGATATCGTCACTGTTTCAGGATCGGTTTGTGAGGTGGATGAGGAAAGGTGTATGTCCTGTGGGGCATGTATTTCAGCCTGTACTTATAATGCCATCGAGTTTCGTGAGACCCGACAGGGCAATAAGGCAGTGGTTAATCCCGTTCTCTGCAAGGGTGACGGTCTCTGCAACGCAAAATGTCCAACTGGGGCGATTTTTCTAAAGCACTTTACCGATGAAGACCTCCTGAGCCAAATCGATGCGGCCGTCGGTTAGCGGGTTGAGCCTGTCAGTCGGTTGGACCTGTTGACCGGCTTCCTCCCGCTATTGGCGGGATATAGACCGCAATAATTAAGTTGGCTTCGGACGAACGGGCGCGCCGGCCAAACCGGCTAACTTCCTTCATAAGCCATCCCGCCAAGACGGGATGGCTTATGAAGGAATTTAATTAAAGGAAATGTTAACGAATGACCACAGGACTTCAATTTAAGCCCAAAATTTTAGGATTTGTTTGCCATTGGTGAGCATACGGCGCTGCTGACATGGCTGGAGTTTCCAGACTGCAATATTCAACTGAAATCAGGCTTATCCGCGTGATGTGTTCCGGCAGAGTTGACCTGGAATTTGTACTGCGAGCCTTTTCAAATGGAATGGACGGGGTGTTTATCGGCGGCTGCCGCTTGAATGAATGCAACTATACCACCCATGGAAATTACGATGCCCTGAACATGGTTCTGCTGTGCAGAAAAATTATGGAGCATATCGGGTTGAATCCGAAAAGATTGGGCATTGAATTTATGTCTTCCGGGGAAGGATTGCTTTTTACCGAAGTTGTTGATGCGTTTAGTAGAAATATTAGGGAATTGGGTCCGCTAAGTCAAGGCGAAGAACTGGACGGAGATGAATTAAAGTCCAAACTTGCAGAGATCAGAAAGTTGGTACCCTATATAAAGATAACGATGAGAAAGAAACTGTCATCACGTCTAAAAAAGCGTGAAGAATACGACGAATTATTTCATCGTGACGAGATAGACAACCTGTTCAATGAGGTTATTTCATACTATATCGATCCGGATAAGTGTCAGGCCTGTATGATTTGCCGCAAAAGATGTCCCGTCGAGGCAATTTCAGGCGGGAAAAATCGAATACATGTCATCGATCAAGAAATTTGTATAAAATGCGGAACATGTTTTGATGCTTGTCCTCCTCGCTTCAATGCGGTTTGCCAGGTTTCCGGCGAACCGACTCCAGCCCCTATTCCAGAAGAAAAAAGGACCATAGTTAGAAAAAGAAAAAAAAACTGAACGAACCTGTCTATTTTACCCGTCGCCTAAACATAAGTGCATATTGACATACAATCTTCAGTGATTAAATTGAATTAATCCAAGCAAAATAACTGGTTTTGCCAAAAATAATTTTACCACTTTTTATAGTAATTCCAATTAAATATAAATTTTATAGGGAGGTGAAATTATGATTCTCGTAAAATCGGGACCCCTCAAGTTCAGATGATTCATCATCTCTCCATCCAATTTTCAAAAATTTCTGATTATTCAAAACCGTGTTGCAGTCAAGCGTTTTATTCCGGGTTGGTGGTGCGAGGCAATCAGAATAAAAGAAGGATCCGATTCGAGTCACTGAGGCATTCAGACGTCCACCGATGCCAAACATTAGAACAATGCCGCCAGTGATAGATTCTACACCACGGGCATCTGGAATGCCCATTGGCCCTCCGCTGCATGACGTGGATATTAATCTTTTTGACGGTTTGACTGACATTCAAAGTCTCCAAAAGATGACCGTGTATTAACTAAAAAATAAAATGACTGAAACCAAAACAGGAGGACAAGACCGATGAAGATTAGACCCTTAAATGACAGATTATTGGTTGTTCGAGTCGAAGAGGAACAGAAGACCGCCGGTGGCATCATTATACCGGATACTGCCAAGGAAAAACCGCAGGAGGGCAAGGTTATTGCCGCCGGCCCCGGGAAAATGGGCGATGATGGAAAACGGACGCCGCTTGAAGTAAAAAAAGGCGATAAAATCTTATTTTCCAAATACGCGGGTACCGAAATTAAAATTGATGGAGTTGAGCATATGTTTATGAAAGAAGACGATATCTTAGGTGTCTTAGATTAACTAGGAGGTGATTTGTTATGCCAGCAAAAATGATAACATACAGTTCAAAAGCCAGAGAATCGATGCTAGCGGGTGTCAACAGATTGGCCGATGCCGTGAAAGTGACCATGGGCCCCAGAGGCAATAATGTGGTTTTGGACAAGTCATTTGGTTCCCCCACCGTTTCCAAGGACGGCGTGACCGTGGCCAAGGAGATCGAACTGGAGGACAAATTCGAAAATATGGGAGCTCAGATGGTCAAGGAGGTTGCCAGCAAAACCAGCGATATGGCCGGTGATGGGACCACCACCGCAACAGTGCTGGCCCAGGCAATCTACAATGAAGGCCAAAAGTTGGTGGCAGCCGGTGTGAACCCCATGCCGTTAAAGCGCGGTATCGACAAGGGCGTCGAAGCCGTGGTTGCCGAACTTAAAAAATTGTCCAAACCAACTCGAGACAAAAAAGAAATTGAACAGGTCGGCACCATTTCGGCCAACAATGATGAAACCATCGGCAAGCTGATCTCGGAAGCCATGGAAAAGGTGGGCAAAGAAGGGGTTATCACGGTTGAAGAAGCCAAAAGTATGGAAACCTCCCTGGATGTTGTCGAGGGGATGCAGTTTGACCGCGGATACCTTTCGCCCCATTTTGTGACCGATGCTGAAAGAATGGAGGTCGTGCTTGAAGACCCTTACATTCTGATCCATGAAAAAAAGCTTACCGTCATGAAGGACCTGGTACCTTTGCTGGAAGAGGTTTCCAAATCCGGCAAACCCCTGCTAATCATCGCCGAGGATGTGGAAGGTGAAGCATTGGCAACCCTTATTGTCAATAAACTGCGAGGCACCTTGCAGGTCGCTGCGGTCAAAGCCCCCGGATTCGGTGACCGGCGCAAGGCCATGCTCGAGGATATCGCCATTTTGACCGGCGGTCAGGTAATCTCCGAGGACCTTGGCATCAAACTGGAAAATATCAAGCCCAAAGATCTGGGTACCTGTAAGACGGTTAAAATCGATAAAGACAATACCATCATCGTGGACGGCGCTGGCACTAAAAAGGCTATCGAGGGCCGGGTCAAACAGATTCGGGTCCAGCTCGATGAGACCACCTCCGATTACGACCGGGAAAAGCTGCAGGAGCGGCTGGCCAAGATCATTGGCGGGGTGGCGGTCATCAATATCGGCGCGGCCACGGAGACCGAGATGAAAGAGAAAAAGGCCCGTGTGGAAGATGCCCTCAATGCGACTCGTGCGGCCGTGGAAGAAGGCATTGTGTCGGGCGGAGGTGTGGCACTGGTGCGGTGCCTAAAAGCCCTGGAAAAAGTTAAAGTCCAGGGGGAGGAGAAAAACGGGATTGCCATATTAAAGAAGGCACTCAGCGAGCCTTTGCGTCAAATCGTCCAAAACGCCGGTCAGGAGGGATCGGTGATTCTCAGCAAGGTGCTTACGGGCAAGGACGACTATGGATTCAATGCCCAAACCCAGACCTATGAAAATCTCATTGCAGCCGGGGTGATCGATCCGACCAAGGTCGTGCGGTTTGCGCTTCAGAATGCTGCATCCGTGTCTGGCCTGATGCTCACCACCGAGGCGATGATCGCCGAAAAGCCGGAAAAGAAAGATGCAGCGGCCATGCCGCCGGGCGGTATGGGTGAGGACATGTATTAATCATAAAATCAAAGGCGGGCATATTGCCCGCCTTTGATTTTATGCATATTTGAAGCGGCGCAGGAGAGATGTTTGCATGGACATCAAAGAAATATCCCGGATAAAAAGACTTACGATGTCCTGCATACCGCAATTTACACATTATCTGTAGGGTCTGGACAGACGCCAGCTTCGGCCGACATCCCCACTTCCCCGCCTGTCGATGGAACCGCCGGTACAGCGGTCAAAAAAAGAATTGAACAAAAGAAATTGATGTGCCGGCCGGCCCAGACCCGGGGGACACCACGCTTTTTAAAATTCATGAAGGGACCATTGTAACCTATGAGCGTGCCGAGGGCGATTGGGTCTTGTTACATTTGTCAGAAGACAAACGGGGTTGGACGGAGGCCGGACATTTGGAGCGAATTGTAAAATGAAAAGTTCGAAGCAGCAACCTCAGGCTTAAAAGACGGGCGACCGTAAACAACCAGAAGCACCTTGCCATAGCTACCTTCTATAATATTCTCCAGCTTTCAGCACCGAAGCCAAACCTATTTTACTTTTTCGTCAAACCTACTGAGGCTATTGTCATTTTGTTTATTTGCATAGACTTTCATGCCAAATGCCCACCGTCGCAGACGATACACGTGCCGGTCGTATAAGATGCCGCATCGGAAACCAGATACAGCACTGCACCCGCCATCTCACCGGGCTGTGCATGTCTGCCCAGTGGAATTTGTTGGATTGCGGTTTTGTAGATGGATTCAGTGTCGATGAGAACTTGCGAAAATTTCGTTTCTGTCAAACCGGGAAGCAAGGCATTGACTCGTATATTCCGATCGCCTAGTTCTTTGGCGAAGGCCTTGGTCATGGTAATCAACGCCGCCTTGGTAATCGAGTAGATACCCTGCATCGGTATCGGTCGTACACCATTGATGGAAGCCACATTCACGATGGCGCCTCCCTTGGATGTCTGCATCAGGCGGGCCGCATGTTGAGTGATGAAAAAAGGGCCTTTTAGGTTGACGTCATGGGTCTTGTCCCAGGCTTTTTCGTCGGCATCGAGCATATTACCGAAATAGGGATTGGTTGCGGCATTGTTAACAAGAATGTCCAACCGGCCGAAGGTGTTCTTTAGTTTTTCGAATAATTGCACTATTTGATCCAGATCACCGGTGTGGCAGGCCATCGCTTCAGCCTGACCGCCTTTTTGTTCTATTTTACTTTTGACTTTTTGCAGACTATCCAATTTGCGGCTGACCAGAATACAGCGGGCGCCGTGTTCTGCCAATGTGAAAGCGATCGCTTCCCCAATTCCCCTGCTGGCACCGGTTATCAGGGCGATTTTGCCGTTCAAAGAGAAATCAATCATTTTGGTCTCCTTCTGTTTTGATTTTTTCATAGGTCTCAATAAATGCTGGGATAAACGTCGTCAAATCTTCTACAATACATATGTCGGCGATCTGAAAAATTGCGGCTGCCGGATCGTTATTGATGGCAACAATGCACTCAGAATTGCGCATGCCGACGACATGCTGGAACGCGCCGGAGATGCCGCAAGCCATGTAAAGCCGGGGCGAAACGGTCGCACCGGTGACCCCTACCTGGCATCGGTATTCGAGCCAGCCCAAATCGCATACGATGCGGGAGCCGGCAACTGAGGACTTTGCGAACAAGCCGGCCAGCCGATGGAGTAGGTCCACGTTCTCCTTGTCGCCGATACCCTGACCGGCGGAGACAATGATATCGGCTTCGGTGATTCCCGTTGTGTCGGCCTCCGCTCGTTTTATGCCCAGGCTATGGGTTCTATTGGCGTTGCACTCGAGGGATCGAAGGGTAATTTTGCCAGATTCGGAAACGCCCGATTTTGGCGATTTGAATATCCCGGGTTGAATGGTGAGAATTGAGATGTTTTCTTCCGACCGGATATAGGCCACTGCCTTGGCTCCGAAAATCGATTTCGCAAAACAGATTCGGCCCTGGTCTTCGAGGATCTCTTCTACGCCGGTAACACAAGCGGCTTTTAATTTCACCGACAGCGCCGCGGCAAAGTCCATCCCCTGGGAGCTGTGAGCGCTGCATACCCAGGCAGCCTCAAATTCACCGAGCAGTTCAGTTAGAACGCTTTGGTATATCTCACTATTATAGGCGGTCAGGCCCGGAACCTGAACCGCAGTGACATCCAGACCCCATCTTTCAGCCACCTCCCTGGCAAGCGTCGCGGGATCGTTGTCAACGATGATCGCCCTGATGCCAGCAGCGGATATTTGCTGCAGTTTTTGGGCGAAGCCCACGAGCTCATGGGAGACGGGGTTGATTTCACCATTGAGATGTTCGACGATGACGACAATGGTCGGCTTCATAGCATCACTTCATTGCAGTTTGGTCACAGATTGACTGCCCGGGCCTGCAGCTCGCTCCGGGGGACTTCGTAATCCCAGAGATCTCAGAAGAATTCTGTCTCGTGGTTACAGACATATTCACAATACCATCCGTCGTGAATCACCATTGAAGCAGCGATTTCTCGCGAAGAAGGTTTAACAAGGTGGTCGCTTTTTCCTGCCGGGTACCTGATAAAAACCTGCCGGATCGTGATTTTTCGGGATATGCTACCCGAATAATGCGTTGCCGCACGACCGACCAATCGCCTTCGACGGGTCGAATGATTTCCAACTCCTGTTTGTTGGCTCGCAAAAGATTTGAAAGTGACGGATATCGCGGTGTATTAATCCCCGACTGAATGGTTAAAACTGCCGGGAGCTGCAGCTCTAAGGTGTCGCGGTTGCCACCCTCAATTTCCCGCTCTACATAGATGGAATTCTTATCCGGCGCCAGCCGCTGCTGAATGACGGACGTAGCCCAGGGCAGCGACAGGCAGGCGGCGATCATAGGACCGATTTGTCCTTGCATCAGATCTTCCGACATGACACCGGCCAAGATAAGGGCATAGGATTTGTCCCTGGCATAATCTGCGATACTGGATGCAATGGTAAAAGGACTGATATGGCTTTTAAACTCACCGATGACGTGGATACCGCGATTTGCACCCATGCCGATGGCGCGCTTGAGTACTTCGGCTGATCGGTCCGGACCGACAGTAATGACGTCGACCTTGATATCGGAATGAGCTTCTTTGAGCCGTACAGCTTCTTCAACGGCAAATTCATCCAACCGGTTCATTTTATAATCGGCGATGACATCTTCCTCAATCCAGCTGGCATTATTATCGATTTGAATCAGGCTGTCTGACTCGCACACCTGTTTTATACAGACCAGAATTTTCATACTGAGAAACCATATATAAAGAAAGCAGGATGTGTCAATAAAAAACGAACGTTCGTTCTTTTTTCTTGACTGTAACCAATTCGGGTTGTAAGCTACGATGGTATGAGTGAAATTTATTTAATCCGACACGGTCAAGCGTCGTTTGGAGAAGACAATTACGATAAACTATCTCCACTTGGGATAAGACAGGCAAAATGCCTGGCGAAACATTTGGCCAGAACCGGGAAATTGTTTGACGGTATCTACTACGGCGAAATGGAGCGCCAACAGAACACCGCCCGGGAGTTTCTCAACCATTACACTCGTAAAGGGCTTGCAGTTCCTACGCCCATTGTCTCCAAGGCATTCAACGAATATGATTCTTTTACCGTCTGGCAGGCCTTGATTCCCGAGATGCTTGCAGACGACCCTTCCATTGCCGCAGAATTGGATAAGCTTCCCGGTGATCAAAAGGCATTCCAGCGGGTTTTTGCGCCGCTGATGCGTCGCTGGGTGTCGGAAAACTATCAGGCCGACAACATACCGCGATGGGATGACTTTACCCGGCGTGTTAGGCAGGGAATTGAAGAACTGACGGTCCGCCATGTCGGCAACAAGCGATTGGCGGTCTTTACCTCCGGGGGACCTATTTCGGTGGTCTTGCAGATTTCGCTCGGTTTGTCCGACCACAAAGCGCTCGAGATATCCTGGCAGCTGATGAACGCCTCAATCACCCGCATTAAATACAGTCATCGAGGAATGATGTTAGCCGGGTTCAACGAGGTGACCCATCTGGAATTGGCGGGAGAAAACGGGTTTCTGACGTACCGCTGATTTGGAATGAAGATTGACGAGCCTTTGGAATGATGATTGAAGAATGACGAATGATTAATGACGGAATTCTGTCTTTTTAGATTGGAATTATTGGTATAAATACATTCAAGCTAAGCGACTTGCGGGATTTGTCGATCGCCATTCAATGTTGAATTTACAATTCCCAAGGATATGCAGATTAATACAAATTGGAGGACCCAATGGACTTTGATGTATCTGAAAAAATGAAAACTATTTTAGGTATGATTGATGAATTCGTGGACAAGGAGCTAATTCCACTGGAACCGGAATTTCTCACAAAACCTGCCCGAAGTCTTCAAGCGGTTTTTGAGGAGAAACGCAGGATGGTCAAACAAATGGAGTTATGGGCGCCCAATCATCCTCAAAAATATGGAGGGATGGGTCTCAATCTGATGGAACATGCTCTGGTATCGGAATCATTGGGTCGAAGTCCGCTGGGGCATTATATATTTGGCTGCCAGGCACCGGATGCCGGAAATATCGAAATCCTCGATCAATTCGGCAACGACGAACAAAAAGAGAAATATTTAAGACCGTTGGTGGACGGAAAAATTCGAAGTTGTTTTTCAATGACCGAAGTGGAACTGCCCGGTTCAAATCCGGTAATGATGGACACCACCGCGGTAAAGGAGGGTGACGACTATCTCATCAACGGGCAGAAGTGGTACACTTCATCGGCAGACGGGTCCGAGTTTGCGATTGTCATGGCGGTCACCAATCCTGAGGCTGGGCCATACCTTCAGGCCAGCATGATTATTGTTCCCACCGATACCCCCGGCTTTAACCTGGTGCGCAACATTCCGGTGATGGGGCATGTCGGCGAAGATTATTTCAGCCACGCTGAGATCTTGTATCAGAATTGCCGGGTGCCCCAAAGCAATCTGCTGGGTCTCGAAGGACACGGATTTGTTATAGCCCAGGAGAGACTGGGTCCCGGGCGGATACATCACTGTATGCGCTGGATCGGGATATGCAACCGCGCCTTTGACCTGATGGTCGCCCGCGCCCGAGACAGAGTTATTGCGCCGAACAGGAAATTGGCGTCCAAGCAGATTATTCAGGCCTGGATCGGGGAATGCGCCGCCGACATCCAGGCGGCCCGTCTGATGGTGCTGCATGCCGCCTGGCGGATCGAAACCGTCGGCAAAAAAGAGGCCCGTAAAGAGATCTCGCTCATAAAATTTGTGGCGGCCAACGTGATGCAAAAAGTCATTGACCGAGCCCTGCAAGTCCACGGTGGATTAGGCATGACCGACGATACTGTCCTGGCCCATTACTACCGGCACGAAAGGGCCGCCCGGATATACGACGGCGCCGATGAGGTGCATAAGATTTCGGTGGCCAAACGTATATTAAAAGAGTATGAAGGCAAGCAAGTACGCTAGTTTTCATTATGAACTACGCTGAATTTCAAAAAAAAGTACACCTTTCCAAACAGGATTTATACCGGGAAGTTTACGCCGACCACCGCGATTCCATCCGGGTTAAAAAGGAAGACACGGTTGTCAAAAACCTTGAACGCATATTTAGCGCCACATTGAAGATCGGCAATAAAAAAGGGTTTCAGGCCATGAGCATGCGGGATCTTGGAAGGGAGACGAGTCTCAGTATGGGGGCGTTATACTCCTATTTTTCAAGCAAGGAAGAGCTGCTTTCCATGCTCCAGCATCAACGGCGCACGATTACCAAGCGAATTTTGCAAGAATATATCGATCAAGAATCGGAACCTGCCGCCAGGCTACGGATGGCGATTCTAACCCATCTGTATTTAAGCGAGGCCATGCAGCCCTGGTTTTACTTTTCTTACATGGAGGCTAAAAATCTTTCCAAAAAGGAACAAGCCCTGGCAGTAGCGAGCGAGCTGTACACGGAAAAAATTATTGCCGATATTCTCGTTCAGGGGCAGGCCAATGGGTCTTTTTCGCTGCGGGATCCTCAATTAACGGCCTGCGTTATTAAAGCCATGGTGCAAGATTGGTATCTAAAGCGCAGCAAATATGCCCGCAGAAAAATTTCCGTGGACCGATATGCACAGTTTATCCTGCAATTTGTGGAAAGCTTTATATAGAAGCAAACTTTAGAAATCAGGGGATGATTTGATGGAAAATGTTTATGAGAAACTTCGAGCTCGACTCGATGATTTGGCAACCGGTTATCCGGAAACCGAAAGTAAGGTTGAAATTCGTTTGCTGGAACGACTATTTGATGAGAAGGAAGCAGAATTGTTTCTGCAGCTGTCGCCCATCCTGGAAAGCCCTGAAGATGTGGCCCAACGCTTGAATCGCGACCCTGATGAGCTGATCGACCGGATGGAAGCGATGGCACAAAAAGGATTGCTTTTTCGAAAACGCAAAGGCGAATCGGTTCGATACTCGGCAGTACCTTACGTGGTCGGGATTTTCGAATTTCAGCTGAAACGAATGGATAAAGAATTCGCCAGGGATCACGAAGCGTATTTTGAGACTGCCTTCGGCCGGACGATTCAGTCCTTTAAAACCCCGGTTTTGAGAACCGTGCCAATTAATCGTCAACTGGTTGCGAACTATCCGGTAGCCCCATTTGAGGATGTCTTGCAAGTTCTTGAGAACCAGAAAAAAATTGCCGTTTCTCCATGTGTTTGCCGCACAACGGCCCATTTGGTTGAGAAGGGGTGTGACAAGCCCCAGGAGAATTGTTTCGCTTTCGGCTCCCACGCCGAGTATTATGTTGAAAATGGGATGGGCCGTTACATCAGCATCGAGGAGGCCAAAGCAATTGTCAAAAACAACGAAGAAGACGGTTTGGTGATGCAGCCGTTTAATTCCCGCAAAATAGGCGGGATGTGCAGTTGCTGCGGTGACTGCTGCGGCGTTCTCAGATCGTTGAAGATGCATCCCACTCCGGCAGAAATGGTTCAGAGCAACTACTTTGCACAGGTTGATGAATCAGAATGCACGGGTTGTGAGACCTGTCTCGATCGTTGCCAGATGGATGCCATCGATGTGACTGACGGTATTGCTGGCATAGATCTGGAGCGCTGCATTGGCTGTGGTTTGTGTGTGACGACCTGTCCGACTGACGCTATCGAGTTGATCAAAAAGGCTGCAGATCGACTGTATGAACCGCCTAAAACCGGAGCGGAAACCTATATTCGAATCATGCAGGAAAGAGGGAAGCTCTAAAGCAAAAAATAGAAGTCGGAATTCGGAATGGGGAATGCGGAATAAAGATGCTGGTATCTGACCTCTGCCTTCTGTCACCTGTCCCTTGACTTCCGATAGCAGGAAATCGATATGAAAGATAAGAGAGGTCTGTTTTACTACCCTTTTCCTCGGAACAAACGCATACGTATGTACGTTCGCCAAAAAGGCGAAGATATATGGTTCAGGCTTTGGAATGCTGATGAACCCCGGCTGTGGGATGAGCATGGTTGGGTTCCTTATGGTGCGATCAAAAGAGCTGAAAGCATGTATCAGGGCAACAACTTCGATCCCGGACAGGCATATGACTTGCAATTGGCATTAGCATTGATAGAGGATGCCACCGAGTAGTTCTACCCTCAATGGGCTTAAATGGCTCAATTGGGTTTCCAATACTTGGTGGGAGATTTACAGAAAATATTGGACACAGCTTTATGCCACCGCTGATCATCACGCTAACCAATAATCTCCGACTACAAAATGTTCCCCCCGACATCATCAAAATCCTGACTGAAAAGCTTAAGTTTCTGAATCCCAAATGGCTGGAAAATGAGAGAATGGGGCGATGGAATCGGGGTACCCCTAAAGAACTTCGGTTTTACGATAAAGTCGGGACTGCGGGCCTATGGATCCCACGGGGTTATATGCGGCAGCTGATTCTGCTATGCCGACGATACGAGGTGAAATACAAGATCGAAGACCGCCGCAGGTATCTTCCTCCAACAAGTTTTTCCTTTCGAGGGCAGTTAAAACCATTTCAACAAGCTGCCGTAGACAAGATGCTGGCTAAGGATTTTGGCACCCTCAGCTCTGCCACGGGTTCAGGAAAAACCATCATGGCCCTATATATGATTGCCCAGCGCCGGCAACCGGCTTTGGTTATAGTCCACACAAAAGATTTGGCAACCCAATGGGTCCAGCGAATCGAGACGTTTCTCGGGATTGCAGCCGAAAGAGTCGGGATGATCGGCGGTGGAAAAAATGTGCTGGGCAGGGAAATTACCATCGCACTGGTGCAATCTCTTTATAAATGCGTGGAAGACGTCGCTGAAAACATCGGTTTCTTGGTGGTGGATGAATGCCACCGTTGTCCCAGCCGCACGTTTACTGAAGCGGTTACCGGTTTTGACTCTAAATACATGCTGGGATTGTCTGCGACACCCTGGCGACGGGACAAGCTGTCCAAACTGATATTTTGGCATCTCGGAGATGTGCATCATGAAGTGGATAAAAACCATCTGGTGAAAGCCGGTGACGTACTGCCTGCGGAAATCATCACACGAAACACCAGCTTTAAGCCTTACCACGATCCGGTCAATGAATACAGCAAGATGCTGTCCGAGCTTACAGCCGATACACAAAGAAATATTCTGATCACTTCGGACATCGCCCAGGAAATCAAACGTGATGCTGGAATCTGCTTGGTTCTATCCGATCGTAAGGTTCACTGTGAAAATCTTCAGGCCCTGTTGAAGTACCGGCATAAAATTGATGCCGAACTTTTAACCGGCGATCTGAAAATGGATGAACGTCAAAAGGTAATCGAACGCTTAAATCAAGGAGAGGCAAACGTCGTCATCGCCACCGGTCAACTGGTCGGCGAAGGTTTTGACTGCCGTAATTTGTCGACCCTATTTCTTGCTACGCCAATTCGATTCAGCGGCAGAGTGATTCAGTATCTTGGGCGCGTATTACGACCGGCACCTGGAAAACTGGTGGCGCGGGTTTATGACTACGTAGATATTCATGTTGAAACCCTGGCCAAAGCTGCCATGGCTCGGCAAAAAGTCTATCGGAGTTAACGCCGGGGCTGAAGGTGTGGCAGGGCAGTCATCACGGATATTTCGAAGGGTCTTAATTGTATTTATTAATACAATTTATCTTGCCAATTTTTGCATATGAAGATATCCTTAAACCTTTAAATGCTTGAATCCACAGATTTCGCAGATTACACGGATTACATCAAACAGCTTAAGGGCGATGCGGAATCTGCCCGGGTATCAATCCCCGTGGCTTGCCGCGGGGAGATTCATTATATGCCCTTCAAAACTGCAAGATTCGCTTCCTACTACGATACAATGACAAAAAGTAAGCTGACTCAAAAAACGCCCTATGGCAGCGGACATTCAGAAAAGGCAATAAATGTTTTTGATTCCTTGCTGGGGGACACCGGGCAAAAAAAAATAACGGATCACCAGATTAACGTTATTTTAGATGCCTTGGCCAATGCCGGAGATGTCGGGATTGTTGCCAGGTTTCCCGCTGTCCTGTCTATCTGCGCTCGTCGGGGACTGTCGCTGAATTATCAGTCGTTATTCTCCCGCTACTGGGAGACCAGCCCCAAAAGACAAAATCTGGAGAAGCTGCTGCTGGCCTGTGCCATGATATTCAAACGTTTAGGTCTCCAGCCACCAAATAACCTGGTAGAAATCACCGCCTCATTTAGTGCGAAATATGAGGGTTTGCTGAAAGAGGGAAGGTTTCAACTGAGTAACGGATTATATGTCAGCATGCAGGTCTTGCAGGACGCTTTGAGCGACTATGCCCGCGATTGTTTAACTTCAAAAGTGGGTCTGGATAAGCAGCCGTCGCGATCCGTCAGCTCACTTGACATATATTTAGATCGCATATTTCCGACAAAGCAGAAAGAGCTGGTAAAAAAGAAGCGGGATGGCGCAAGACTTACAAAGACCGAGCGAGAGTATTTTTCAAGGATCGTCCGAAAAAAGCTCGAGGCCATTGCCAACGAGGAAGTGGTCAGACTGGCGCGGGAATTGACGCGTCATGATTGACAATTTTGATGAATTCGCTTATGTTCGGATGGTTATTTTGATGCAATGGGTATTTCACTTAGAGTTTAATTTTTATTTACTTTTCAAATTACCACAATCTGTTGTTTTTAAATATTTTTCAAACATCTCATTAATTTGCATGCAAGATTCAGGTAATACCTGATGTTGATACTTTGGAGTAGATTGTGACTATGGGCCAATTTAGTGTATTTCCAACGGAAAGGATCAATTCTGATTATCCCTGGACGATTTGGGCCGCGGGGTGGCTTGCTATATTTAAGGCATTTCTCTGGCTGGCTTATGAGCCGGTTCAGGCAGAATCCGTGCTCAGACTATTGGGAATCAAGTTCCTG
>JASFSK010000043.1:0-14810 GCA_050114455.1 Desulfobacterales bacterium
CCGGTTCCCTGGTGCCCCCTTTTGAGGGAATAAAAGCGGTCAGTGATGGTGTTTATCAGGCCAATTTCGGCTACTCCGCCCAGTGGGTCGGCAAAATTCCGGTGGCTCCGCTTTTTAGTGCGGCTCCCGGCGGTTTCAATGCCCAAGGTATGCAGATGTGGCTGAATGAAGGCGGCGGCGCCGAGCTGTGGCAGGAGGTTTACGATGAAGCCGGTTTTAATGTCAAGATCTTGATTGCCTCGCCCATTGCCATGGAAAATTTTATGTGGGCCAAAAAACCGATCCGGAAAATCGAAGACTTCAAGGGATTAAAAATGCGAATGATGCCCTTGATGGGGGATGTGCTTCAAAAACATGGAATGTCAGTGATTTTTGTTCCAGGCGGGGAGATCATGCCGAACCTGAACAGGGGGGTCCTGGATGCTGCAGAATACTCCATCCCGGCCTTTGACAAGACCCTCGGTATCTGGGAGGTCTGCAAATACGTCATGCTGCCCGGCATCCATCAGCCGGGTACACAAATCGAACTGCTGGTCAACAAAAAGGCCTATGCTGCCTTGCCGGATGATTTAAAAAAGGCTTTAGAAGCGGCGGTCGCCCGCAGCCGGCTCGACGAGTGGCTGTGGATGGAGAAAAAGAGTATCGAGGCGGTTGAGTTTTTTAAAAACAATGGCATCGAGTTTGTGACCATGGATCCGGAGACGGTGACGACCCTGACCAAATGGGCGCACGAATATCTCGATGAACGCGCAGCCAAAGATGAAACCTTTGCCAAGGTCTGGAACTCTCAAAAAGAATTTGGCAAGAAGTGGTTTCCTTACCACAATCTATATACATTGCCTCACTGAGCAACGAAGAAAACCCACAATCGAAGCGTTCAAGAACCATGGCTATCATCCCGGTTTTGCTGCCGGGATGATGGTCATATTTTTGCTCCGGGAGGTATTGTATGGAGAAGTTTCTGCGCATCATTGACGGTGCCAGTGTCTGGACGGGAAAACTGGCAAGCTTTCTCGTGATTTTGCTCATTTTGGCCATCGGCTATGACATCACCGTTCGCTATCTATTCGCCACGCCTAATTTATGGGCCTATGATTCAACCTACATGATATATGGCGGCTACACCATGCTCGGGGCTGCTTATTGCCATTGCATGAAAGGCCATGTGCGCATGGATTTGCTTTATGGCAGGCTTTCTGAAAGGGGAAAGGCCATTACCGATGTGATTTGTTATCTTTTGCTGTTCTTTCCGCTGTTCACGGTCCTCTTGTACAAATGCGGAGAAAACGCCATCTGGTCCCTGCTGCATGGAGAACGCAGTTCGGCCAGTGTCTGGCGACCCTACATGGCGCCGTTTAAATTGTCGATCGTTTTCGGCATTTTGCTCTTTTATCTCCAGGGGATCGCAGAATTCATCCGGGCCCTGATGGTCGCCATAAAGGGGGTGCGCCATGACTCCTGAATTGACCACCATTCTCATGATCGCCAGCCTGTTGGTCTTGCTGGCCGGCTTTCCGCTGGCATTTGGCGTGGGTACCGTGGGCCTCGTTTTCGGTCTGCTGACGAGCGGACCAGGCTTTCTTTACATGATGCCCATCCGGGTGATGGACGGCGTCCTGTCGGAATACATACTGGCGGCCGTGCCGCTTTTTATTTTCATGGGCAATATGATGTCAAGCTCCGGCGTGGCCGAAAAAGCGTTTAGAATTCTGCACCGCTGGATGAGCGGCGTCAATGGCGGCCTGGCAGTCGCCACCGTGATCTTGGCAATGATGTTTGCCGCCACCACCGGCGTGGTCGGTGCCTCCGAGACCGCCATCGGCTTGCTGGCCGTGCCGACCATGCTCAAGGCCCGTTACTCAAAGGCGCTTGCCAGTGGTTGTGTCTGTGCGGGCGGCACCCTGGGCATTCTCATCCCTCCCTCGATTATGCTCATACTTTATGCCCCCATGGCAGGTGTCTCTGTATTGCAGATGTTTGCCGGCGCAGTCATCCCCGGTCTCCTGTTGGGTGGCGCCTACATCATTTATATTTTGATCGTAACCGCCATCAATCCGACTATGGGCCCCAGCCTACCGCTCGAAGAACATCTAAAGCTATTTACCAGGGAGTCTCTGATCGACGGATCTAAATACCTTTTCCCGCCTTTTCTGCTCGTGTTTTTGGTCTTGGGATCGATTTTTTTTGGTGTGGCTTCCCCGACCGAAGCCGGCGCCGTTGGATCCATCGGGGCAACACTGATGGGACTGGCCTATGGGCGGCTTACCTGGGAAATATTCAAGACCAACTGCTACGTGACAATCCGGGTAACAGCCATGATCGTCTTCATTGCGGTGGCCGCCAGTCTGTTCACCGGGGCTTTTTTGAGTGCCGGGTGCGGTCAGGTGATTACGGACAGCCTGGTGTCTCTTGGTCTTGGACCATGGGGGATATTCATCACGATGCTACTGATCATCCTATTTCTGGGGATGTTCATCGACTGGATCGGCATTCTAATGATCGTTGTACCCATTTTCTCACCAATGCTTTTAAGCCTCGGATTTGATCCCCTGTGGGTCGGCCTGGTCGTCTGCACGAGTTTGCAGATTTCTTTCCTGACGCCGCCGTTTGCTTACTCGATCTTTTATCTGAAAGGGATCAATGTCGGGCTTGATTTGCCGGAGATGTATCGGGGAGTTGTCCCTTTTGTGGGCTTGCAGATTCTCGTGGTGGTCATTATCATCCTTTTTCCAGACCTGTGTTTGTGGCTGCCGGGGTTGCTGGCCCGTTGAGGGCGCCGTCAATTCAAGTGCAGGACCTGGAGTTCTACCGATATGAATTTTAATTTTGCATGTAAGATCTTGTGAAACTACATAGAAGAGCTTTGTTAATTACGCAAAAAATTCCGAATTTGTCATGCCGGACTTGATCCGGCATCCAGAATTTTATGAAGTTACTGGATTCCGGCCTTCGCCGGAATGAAGCTATAATGAAATTTTGATTTTTTGCAAAATCGTCAAGTTTCTTGCCCGATCAGACTGGCCGCCGTTTAGGCCAGCGGTGGTGCTCATACATACCTCGAATCGGCAGCCAATTGTTCACGCATGACCCGTTTTAGAACCTTGCCTGCGATATTCCGTGGGAATTCATCCATAATGATCACACGCTGGACGCGCTGGAATTTTGCACCGACGTGCTGATTAATCCACTGCCCAAGTTCTTCCGGGGTAATTTCACCTGATTCGGACAGTGTGACCGCCGCCACCGGAATTTCACCCCAGCGTTCACTCGGCACGCCGAGAACGGCCGCCTCGACTACGGAGGGATGCTGAACAATAACTTCTTCGATGTCTTTGGGGTAGACGTTGACACCGCCTGAAATAATCATGTCCTTTTTGCGATCAACGAGATATAGAAAGCCGTCTTCATCAACATAACCCAAATCTCCGGTATAAAGCCAGCCGTCTTTTATGGCCTCACGACTGAGATCAGGACGTTTGTAATACTGAGGCATCAGGATTGGACCCCGTCCAACAATCTCGCCTATTTGTCCGGGTGGAACCTCTTCTCCGTCCGGATTCTCAATCCGCATCTCATAGAATGGCGGAGGCATGCCGACGGATCCCGGCTTGGAGGTGTAATCCCCTTTGTCGAGTACTGTTAAAAAACCCTCGGTCAAACCATAAAGCTCGTAGAATCGGTTCGGCAAGTAACCGGTCAATCGATCTTTGTGCTCCTGGTGGAGCGGTGCGCCGACGTTACAGATCATCTCCAGTGATGCCAAGGCTTGAGGAGAAAAACTGTTAGAGTTTAGGATGGCAATTAATTGGGCCGGGACCATAATGACGTGTGTGACTTTTTCCTTTTCAACTGTTTCGATGAAGCTCTCTGCACTGAATTGGCGGTGGAGGATGAAGGTCGCACCCAGCAACATCGAAGGCAATATCATCATAAATGCCCCGTTAAAGACGATGGAACCACTGTGCATCAGAACGCTTTCCGGAGTCATGCGAAATGAGGTCGGACCGAGGATACTGTACATGGACCGGATAAAGTGCGTATGAATGATCCCTTTCGGCTGACCGGTGGTTCCACTGCTGTAAATGATATTAAAAATGTCATCACCGTTGATTGGGGTGACCGGAGGTTCGTGAATATCGGCCGCCGCTTTCAGTTCATGGTAGTGGCGGTAGCCAGGTATGTCGGTGTTGTCGGTCAGAATAAAATTTTCTGAAGGAATTGCATCCAGGTGGCCTCTGATTTCTTCCAAGGTTTCGACCATACCGGAATAGGCCACGACCATTATGACATCCGAGTCAATCAGCAAGGATTTTAACCCCTTGCTCATCAGCAGGGTGCTGAGGGGGACCACCACGGCACCGATTTTGGACACCGCCCAGTAAATTTCGAGCAGCTCCAAACAGTTTGGAACTAAAGTGGCAATCTTGTCCCCCTTTTTTATCCCTCTTTTTTTCAGAGCGTTAGCAAGCTGATTGACACTCTGATTGAACTGTCGAAAGGTATACCGCTGATCTTCGAATACGATGGCCAGTTTGTCGGGATTATAGCGTGCATTCCTGCTAAGTAGATTGGCGATGTTCATGAAATCTCCTCTCTGGGAGTATTGCTGCGATTGTCATTAGGATTTTTCTTTTTAGAGGTTATAAACTTGAAGACCAGCAGCCTTGAGACCACTTACCGGAATAAATCTAGCTGGTCGCCTTTGGAAATTCTAAAGGGATCTTTTTTCAAGATCTCGAAAGCCTCATCCTCCGGTTCCAGTAAAATTTGGCCGCGCAGCGCGCAAAATGAGATGTAAAAGCCTTTCTGGAAACCGCGCCGGAAGGCGTAATCATATTTGGCTTCTTTCTTTTTCAAGGTTTCTATTTCTTTATTAAGAAACTTGATCGATTGATCGGTGTAGATGGCATTTTCCAGTGCGTCTTCAATAAAATCGTTTAACCGCCGACCCTCTTTATCGCAAAATTTCCGAATCTGGTCATACAGCCCGCTGTTAATTTTGATCGGAGTGGTGTCGTCACCTCTGGACAAATTTTCTTTCATTATCCTCTCTCGCAATCTAGATTTAAACCTGCAATCCACCGAACTAAAATGCAAGTATCTCACAGAAGAACACGCGAAGGACGCAGTGGAGATTAAAAATTATCTTGCTCGGCGTTCCCTGTGAGCTGCGGTGAGCAGCCAGGCGCCTTTTGATCAATTACACCGAACGGTGTTCATGCCAACGGCGGCCGTTTTACGAATCTGGCAGTACTTTGACAATTACCAGGGTCATGTCGTCTTCAAATTTAACTCCTTGTCGAAATAGATCCAACGCAGTAAACACAGCTTCCAGCAGATATGCCGCGTTCCGCGATGCATTTTTTCGGATGATATTTTCCAGGGCTGGCCGTTCGAACATTTCTCCATAGCGATTCCGGGCTTCTCGAATCCCATCGGTGGCAATGACAATGATATGCCCAGGCTCGATAGGGCATTGTCTTTCCGTGTATTCCGAATCCTTTAAAATTCCCAGCGGCACATTGCCCAGCCCGGTGAGAGTCTCAAAAGAATTGTGCTGGGGATCATACACCAGCGCGGGTTCATGGCCGGCGTTTAACCACTTCATCCGCTGGTTCTGACGATCCATCTCGGCATAAAACATAGTCATAAATCGGCCGGAATCCCCGACATCTTCAAAAAGCTGGCGATTTACATCGCTGGCAATTTTTGAAATTCGAATCTGCCGCGATGAATGCTCGCGGATGATCGCCCGGGCAGTGGCCATGAGCAGGGCCGAGGGAATACCATGATCGGAGACATCACCGACAACCACCTTGACTTTTCCTTGACCTTCAAGGCCGCCATCCAGAAAGTCATAATAATCTCCTCCGGTTTCGTCGCAGTAAATACTTCTGCCCGCGATATCTAAACCTTTTACTGCTGGATTGGCCTTGGGCAGTAAACTTTGCTGGACTTCCATCGCCAGCGAAAGAGAATGGCGCACTTTACGGTGCTCCGTGTCCAATGCCGCCATTGCACGCTCGCGTTCTTTGACGAAATATCTGAGTAAAATAAAAACAATCGTCGACACACCGCCAATATTCATTACAAATGAGATAGCAGTGACAGCCGACGGAAGGACGGCATGTGAAACATTCCTTCCGCCAATTAAGCCGGAAAAGATCACCAATAATGCATACGCCGTAAACCAGGGAACCGAACGAATTGTGCCGGCGAACATCAGCGCACCGATGGGCGAAAGAATGGCCCAGGCAATTACCGCACCGGACGGGCCAAATCCGCCCAGACTCCACTGAAGAAAAAAGGGAAAAAAAAGTATCAGGATGAGTTGGCTATAACACAGGATTCCATAGTTCTTGGAGCGCAAAAAGTAAATCAGGATGGTGCCGGACAGTGCCGAATACATTAGGGGTATGCTGCCGGATAATGATAGACCCAGGAATAGATAGGCTGCGCCCCAAAAAATGCCTAGAACCGTATAAATGCCAGCTAAAAGGAGCAACACAACTTTGCGCAGGTGTTGCTGCTCCGTATCAAAGGTTCGCCCGCTTTCATCGGGCAGGCAGGATGACCATGCCTGAAGACGATCAATAAGTTTTCCCTGGTGGTTTTTCAATTTCAACGAATTAGGCCTTGGTTTCTATTCCTTCGGGAGAGACGAGGACATCCAGTCCGGTTCTCTTCCAGGTTGCACGGGCCTGTTCCACCGTATCCACTAAAGGTTCGCGGCAATTGAAAGAAGTGTTGAGCAGCAAATTGCAGCCGGTCCGCTCATACCAGTCGGTCATCAATTTCAAAATGAAAGGATCGTCTCCTGGACCGACGATTTGGGGGCGGCTGGTTCCGTCCACATGGGTAACTCCCGGCACCTCCAGTGCATTTGTCGGAACAATGTAGGACATAAACTTGCTCGGGACCCCCCAGTCTCCTAGTACCATGGGAGCGAAAGGTCGGTACCATTCACGTTGTTTGACATGCTCGTTCAATCGATCTTTACCGTCAGCAAGGCGCGGATCCAGAAGTATGCTGCGGTGCCCCAGCGCCCGCGGCCCGGATTCCGCCCGACCGTAGCACAAACCGACGCTTTTTCCCTGTTCGAGAAACTCGATAACATCCGGTATAAAGTCCTTTTTTATGTCACCGGCATCTGTCCCGAGATAAGGGCTTAACGCTTTCGCTTCACGGGGTTGGCCAAGCACATGGTGCCAGACAAATAGGGCTGTTCCGAGGCTTAATCCACCATCGTGGGGTTGGGCGGCAACCCAGGTATCTTCAAACAATCCACTCTGGTGAATGGCGGTGTTGGCAATGCAGTTCATCGAACAGCCGCCCGTCATGACCAGATTGTGAACCGGTTTCCATGCACTCATGCGGGCTGCTGCTTCAAGGTAGAAATCTGTTGTCAGCTTCTGCAGGGAGGCGCAAACATCCTGGGCAAATTCTTCGGTCGGATCCAGCATCAGTCCGTTTTGACGACCGAACTTGTGGCTCGGAAAGGCGTCAAACGGGTGGTACAGCATCAACTCTCTGAGCGCTTCAACGATGTCATCTCTAGCGGTGCCGTAGCTGGCAAGCCCCATGAGCTTGCCGGCCCCTTCCAAACGGTTCATCCCGAAATTGTATTCACCGACAGAGGCCCACACGGATCCGATGTTAAGCTGCAGTTTTTTGTGCTCGTGACCCCAGCCGTATTCAATTTTATGTATTTTTCCGCCGCTACCATAGGCCAGGGCGCACATGCGGTAGTCACCCCCGCCATCGGCCGTTAATATCCCCGCCTCCTGGAAGCCGGATGCAAACAATGCCCCGGCAACGTGCGCCAGATGGTGATCGACGGAATATCCATCGTACCAGCGACCGAACAGCCTGATGCGATTATGGCTGTAACGGCCTTCAACCTCGCCACGCCAGCCGTCAAGCATATAATCGGGGTCATCACGATAGGTCTTGCCCTCAATCTCCCACTGAAACATTTTCCCGTCCAGAGTTGGCCGCACCCAGGGGTTGATCGCGATGCAATCGATGGTTTCAGGTTTCCATCCGTATTTTTCCAGGATGCCCCCCAGGTCCATCATCCCCTGATCGTGCTTGATACGCGAGAGTCGCTCTTTTTCGAGCACGACCAGCGGTTTGCCGTCTTCCAGCAAAGTGCAACTGGCGTCATGGCCATAATACACCGACAAAATCCTCATCTGCCCTCCGATCCATTCATCAATGTCGCAACAGCTTCAGTTCTCATTCTCGTTGTTGGGGGCAATATAGGAATTCGCCAACCGCCTGTCAACAAATCATAAGGGGGGTGGGAATTATCACAAGGATACTATTTTAATCGACAATTTCAGATCGTTTTTGGTATATATAGCCATATTTCAAAGAGGAGAGATTTGCCCATGGCAGTTTCAGACGTTCATCCAGCCCATCGATTCGAACCGTGGCAGGTTTGGCCCGGTTCTTTTGACAATCCGCCGGTGGATGGTAATTTTCCAGTTCCCGAAAAAACCGGTCTAACTGTCGAGCCTTCAACTCAGATAGCATCGATCGGATCCTGCTTTGCCCGAGAAATCAAGCGAAGGCTGATTCAACGAGGATATAACTATGTCACCGAAGAAACCGAGCATCCGGCAGCGGTTCACGCCAGCGCCGCCTGGGAAAGGGTATACAATACGTTTTGCCTGCGCCAGATTTTTGAGTATACTTTTGAGAATCGGCTACCCGAGCGTCGATGGTGGATTTCGCCCAAATCCAAAAAAGTTCAGGATCCTTACCGCCGTATCATACTGTACGACAATGTTGAAGCGGCAGAAACCGATTTTGCACAACATTGCTCCCATTCCCGCCGCGCTCTCCAGAGAGCTGAGGTATTGATCCTGACCCTCGGGCTTACCGAAATCTGGCAGGACCAGGTTGATGGTTCGGTAATCAGCCTTCCGTCGGGACCATACGTCAACGAAGGGGGTGATATGAGCCGCTATGAGTTTAAGGTGAGCCGATATGCGGAAAATCTTGCAAATCTGGAACGGATTCACGAAATCATGGCCCGCTATAATCCTGCCTGCAGGCTGCTGGTTACCATCTCACCGGTCAATCTGTGGGCGACGTTTCGCAAAGATCTCGATGTTATCAGCGCCAGTTGCAACTCCAAATCAACCCTGCGTGCTGTAGCAGATGAATTCACCCTGCGCCATGAAAACGTTTTTTACTTTCCGGCATTTGAGATGGCAACCATTTACCAGCCGCTTTCCGGGTTGACCTATTTTTCCGACGGCCGGGAAAACTACCATGTGAACAAGAGCACGGTAAAATTCATCATGCGGCATTTCTTTAAATTCTATGGTCCAGAGAAATGACGGATCACTGCGTGAACAGCCAGCTGTCGGTGCCAACCATCTTGACCCCCACATTGGTGAACCATACCCTGAAACTTTGATCCTGGCCCCGATGATTCAATGACACGGTTAACGGGCCGGCCTTCCGGTGGTCGTCCCAGGTGGAAATGCGGGTGGGCTTGTCAGCACCTCCGCGTCTGTAGACCCAGTGCGTCAGCCGGTATTGATCATCAAGAAAGAGATCGTATGCATCACCGGGTGTGTAGCCACCCGATGCCGGATACGTTACCACCACAGACCTCGCCTTTCCATCGCCCATTGGAAGCGGACGTCGGCCGATGTCTTCCACCTTGGCATTTGTGTCCCAGGCGACATGAAAGGGAAATAGCAACCAGTAGTTGTCATTGATAAACCAGGCATCAATTTTTTTGAGCTTGTTTGATTCAGTACGGGCCAGATCACCCCGATCGTAGGTAATGGCCTTTTGAAAATCCATTCCCTTGAACGTGACCCTGTCAACAGCCGGCTCCCAGATCCAGAATCGACGAATTTGTTTTTCTCCTAATTTCACGTTAAAAGTGTACTGAATTTTTTCCACCTGGCCAAAGTGTTGTAATCCATATGATTCGGCAATACGCTGTCTGACGGTCACCCCCGGTTCCTTTTCGAGACTGGCGCAGGCTGTCACACCGACGGCTAGCAAAGACGCCAAAAAAGCTTTGATAACTGAATTCATAACGGCTCCCCCCTTTCCAGTTTATCTTTGCGCTGGATTTAAACTATTTTAACCGCTAAAAAAAAAATCAAGTCATAAAATAGCCAGGCCATGGCATTTATCCCCAAAAAATGTCAGTAAATCGGTATTTCGATATGGGTTTTGATAATACTAGCAAATCGTCAGGACCCATTGCCATCCTGGTTTTGAATATACCGCCCGGAAATTGCTATCCTCTGACAAATGTACCGTTTTTTAGATCCCTGAGGGCCTGCTGGATTTCTTCCTGAGTGTTCACGACAAACGAGCCGTATCTGGCGATCGGCTCGTTGAGAGGTGCGCCCGAGATAAAAAGAAACCGAACAACAGGTGTTCATAAATGATGGCGGTGGTATTTAATTCCTGAGTTATCCTGTTAACTTCGCTGCAATACCAGCCACATGCTTGCCCTGAAAACGCGCTGCTTCAAGCTCATTTTCACTGGGCATTCGAGCACCGTCCCCGCCTGCAATGGTTGTCGCTCCATATGGAGAACCGCCGGTGACTTCGTCGATTCGCATCTGCCCCTGAAATGTATAGGGCAGGCCGACGATGACGAATCCCTGATGGAGCAAGGTCACATGAAAGGTAAGAATGGTAGATTCTTGACCACCATGCTGGGTTGCGCTGCTGACAAATACACTTCCCACCTTGCCAACCAGTGATCCATTTGCCCATAGCTGGCCCGTGGCATCTAGAAATTGTCGCATTTGTCCGCACATATTTCCGAAGCGCGTCGGTGTACCGAATATAATTGCATCCGCTTCGGCCAATTCATCGACAGTGCAGACCGGAACATGGGAAAAGGTTTTTTGGGCTTCAACGGCTCCCATTTTTTCTAGAATCTCTTGGGAAAGAGTCTCAGGAACTCGACGAATGTGGACCTCAGTCCCCGTGATCTCTTTGGCCCCCTCTGCCACTGCTTCAGCCATTTTAAAAATATGGCCATAGGTTGAATAGTAAACAATTAAAACCTTCATGATTGACACCTCCGATTTGGCTTTCAATTTTCATATTCCCTTTTAAGTCCAAGCTTTTTACATAGTTGCGCCAGAGTTATCTGTTCTTTCAAATCTTAATATTAAACGATTTAACATTAGACTAATATCAACGCAGTATCTGTCAAGCTGGATTTTGAAGAAAATGTTTGCCGGAATTGGAAAAACCTAGTTTCTAGACTTCATCCATTTTAAAAGTGAGGCGTGGCTTTTTAGACGGGATGACCGGCATTGATGATCTAATTCCTTGGATCTTAGCCATAACATGCCATATTGACCATCTTTTGTATAATCTAGCATGATGTCGCTGAGGTCGTTAGACCAGAGATACCGTTCGCGGGTGACGTCATTACGGATGCCGGGACCGAATGCCTTGAACGCCGCCTCACGCAAGGCGGTATAGTTGGAATGGCCCTCAGTCCAAATAGTAACCGTGTAAAGCTCCTCGCGCCAGAAGGCATAAATGACGGATTTTAGATTGGCATTTTCAATATTTGTTGGATCGGACGGACGGATATACTCGACAACGCCATCCAGATCCGAAAGGGTTTGTTTTTTTTGTAAGCCGTCTACGCTGGCTAACTTCCGACCCCATTGCAAATCGCAAAAACCATCCTTGCGCAATGCCGAACAAGTTTCCGGCCGGGATTTCGGTGGACTCAGGTGGATTGTTTGGGCTGATTCGAGATCGGATTTTTCCGAATCGTACTTGTTCTGGTAACCATCGGTAAGGGTTATATCGTCAACTTTTGGATTGCGTTTAACACGCGAAACCTTACTTTGAGGGATACCAGCCTTGATTCCGTGAAAATCAAAGCACAACTGAGCGCCCTCCCGCCAGGTCTTATCAACCTCTAACTTCTTACCGTTTTTCAAGAATATAATATCTGCGAGGGCTCCGTTGACGATAAAAATATTAAGGAAAACTGCCGTCCAGAGGAATTTTTTAGCGGATTTCATGGCTAAAAGTAGCTCGCTGGGCTCTGTCAATCAATGGTTGCTGATCCAATCGATCGTTTTTCTGATCATGTAAGCTGGGTAAAAAAATCTATCTGAATATCAGTGGACTGTGTTGTTGTCTGAAGATACAATCGTTAGAAGCCTATTGACTTACAATAATTTCGACGCGTCGATTTTTCCGTCGTCCGCGAGCAGTATCATTGGAGATTAATGGTCGATATTCACCAAAACCCATGGTTGATAGCCTCTTTGGATCAATAGAGGTTGTCCGCAGCAGATGTTCTGCCACCGATCCGGCACGTGCCATTGATAAACCCAGATTGGAGCCATAGAGCCCACCATTCAATGGAATGTTATCCGTGTGGCCGGCAATGATGATCTCCCCTTTGGTTTGGCTCAGGACTTCCCCGATTTTTTTCAGCAGCGGTCCAAATGCCGGATGCAGCTGCGCTTTGCCGGTGTCAAAGGTAGCCTCTCCCATCATGCGGATTGTTACTTTATCATCCTCAATCTCTAATTCAACAGCCTCCTTCAGCTCTTCATACTCGTTTTTGATTTCATCAATAATCGGTTTTAAGGATTCTTCGATCTTTTTTATAACGACCGCCTGATCGAACTCTTTGGCGATCATTTTTTGACCCCTGGGGGACTCAAAAACCGGTTTTTTACGCTGAATTCCAAAGGCTTGTGCCATCGATCCTGAAACCATTTTGTATTTTCTGCGGTCCATTTCCGAAAAAGAGAGGAGCAGGACGAAAAAGCACATCAGCAGACTCATCAAATCCCCAAAGGTTATAACCCACAGCGGCGCACCTTCCTCTACCTCTTCTTTGGGGAGCCCTTCTTCGCTCACTAGGCACTCGCCTCCTTCTTATTGTTCGGTACTACCTTTAGGCGGTCTTTCGGTGATAGATGAATTTTAAGCGTTTCCTGAAACACCATCCCGGATAACCCCCTGGCAATACCCAAAACGGCATCGAGGATTAGATTTTTTGATATCTGTTCCTGCTGGCTTCGCAGAGCAAGTTTGTCTGCCAGGGGAAGACACACCAGATTGGCTATCAATGCACCATAAAGTGTGGTTAGTAGAGCGATGGCCATGGCGGGACCGATATCCTGAGGGTTTGCCATATTGGCAAGCATCTGAACTAAGCCGATGAGCGTTCCGATCATCCCAAAAGCCGGCGCTGACCCACCCATACCTTTGAAAACATTTCGCCCGGTTGCGTGGCGCTGAATGGTCAGGTTGATATCTTTTTGCAGCAACTCCTTGATTTGCTGTTCGTCAAATCCATCTGCCAGAAACTGAAACGCCTTGGCAGCGAATTCGTCATCCGGTTTTTCGCTTTCCAAAGCCATCAATCCCCTTTCTTTGGCAACCTTGGCGACGGTCACCATTTTTTCCATGATCTCTTCTGCGGGATCAATTTTTGCCGTAAATGCCTTCATGGCCACACTAATGGAATTGATGACATCTGTCATGGAAAATTTGATAAAACTGGTGGCGATTGTTCCGCCGACAACGATGAGTATGCCTGGAACATTAATGAATATTGAAAAGGTCCCGCCGATTAGAATTGAAACCAGCACCAGAATCGTCCCGCCGGCCAGGCCAATAATAGTTGCAATATCCATGTGGTCAGTTCCTGGGGATTATATCATTCGACTTTGGCATTTTAGCATCTCCGGTTGAGTTAATTTCAAATCATCTGAAAAAAGATTGAAATTTAAAGTGACAACCTGAATTTGTCATGTAATATTAGTTACCTGTTTTATCGGCTGACCACCTCAAAACTTAAATGAAAAATAGGTTTTACCATGCTGCCGGCCTACAAATCGCTGTGAATAAACCACATGGAGCCGACCCTCAGCATCTCTCGGCGGTCCATCATCATGTTTTTAGATGGGCAGAATATGATTTCATTATGAATATCAGGAATTTAGAGTTGACACGAACTCCAGCTTGCTTATATTAGCTGAGTCGCTGTATAATTACCTAATTTTGAGTGATTTTAATCTTGCTTGCATTGTTTTGGTCTAACCAAAGGAATCGATGATGAAAAACTTTTTGGTCGCCGCCATATGTCTGCTAATCATCTGCCAGTCTGCTGCTGCAGACGATAAAGACGAGGTTGAGACGTTACTAAGGAATACCCTGAATACAATTTTTAAGGTTTTGCAGAATCAAGACCTTGAACAGGAGGCAAAAAATAAAGAAGTTGTCGATATCGTCACGCCGATGTTTGACTTTGAACTGATGGCCCGGCTCTCCTTAGGGAAAAAACACTGGACGAGCATGCCCCAGGAAAAAAAAGAGAAATTCACCGAACTTTTTGTTAAACGTTTGAAGACCTCATACCTCAGTAATTTCAAACTCTACACGGATGAAAAAATATTTTATGAGCCGCCTGTTCAAGTAAAGAAAAAAATTCATATCCCGACCTATCTGATCTCGAAAGACAAAAAAATTACCATTCTGTACAAGTTTTATAAGGCAGAAGAAAACTGGAAAATCTACGATTTGGAGATTCAAGAGGTCAGTATCATTCGAAGCTACCGGTCCCAGTTTCGTAGTATCCTTGAAAACGGAACAGTTGATGATCTTTTGTTGAAACTGGAGAACCCGGTAGAGAATTAAGACCCAAAAATTTTGCAATTGATACATATTGTTAGACACTCAAAAGCTTAGGAAATGAATCATTTCAAAGCAGCTAGCTACAATCACCTATTAAATTAGAGTTGGATCATTTTTGGCAGATAGGCAAACCA
>JASFSK010000044.1:0-14657 GCA_050114455.1 Desulfobacterales bacterium
CTCGCCGCAGGCCGCCCTGAGTTTTGCGTGAGTAAATACCTTAGCACATTTACGAGTCGATAAACTCAGGTTCACGTTGCTTATTTAATAGATGAGTGGGCCCACCTGGGATCGAACCAGGGACCTACCGGTTATGAGCCGGTGGCTCTGCCAGCTGAGCTATGGGCCCGCACAACGGGAACTTTCCTATCCATGTGTGGCGTTTTTGTCAAGTGTCGATAAAATTTTTCAGTTTTCGGCTTCGGGTTGGATGTCTGAGTTTTCTTAACGCTTTGGCTTCGATCTGCCGGATACGTTCGCGGGTTACTGAAAAATCCTGCCCCACTTCTTCAAGGGTATGGTCCGCTTTCTCACCGATGCCAAATCGCATCCGGAGCACTTTTTCCTCCCGGGGGGTCAACGTCGCCAGAACCTTTCGTGTTTGTTCAGCCAGATTCATGTTAACGGCAGCATCGGAAGGAAGCATGAATTTTTTATCCTCGATAAAATCTCCCAGATGACTGTCTTCTTCTTCTCCGATCGGGGTTTCCAGTGAAATCGGTTCACGGGCAATTTTAAGCACCTTGCGGACTTTTTCCAATGGTATTTCCATTTTTTCGGCAATTTCCTCAGGCGTAGGTTCTCTACCTGCTTCCTGTACCAAATACCGTGATGTCCGAATGAGCTTATTGATGGTCTCAATCATGTGTACCGGTATTCGAATGGTCCTAGCCTGGTCTGCGATGGCACGTGTAATTGCCTGTCGAATCCACCAAGTCGCATAGGTGCTGAATTTATACCCCCGTCGATACTCAAATTTATCGACGGCCTTCATTAAGCCGATATTGCCTTCCTGGATCAAATCTAAAAATTGCAGACCACGATTGGTATATTTTTTTGCAATACTGACAACCAAACGCAGATTTGCTTTGGTTAGTTCGCTCTTTGCCAGTTTAGCCCGAAACCTGCCCTCTTCAACGTTTGCCATGATTCGCTTTAGGGTCCGGCTGTCGGCCGTGATCTCAATTTCTTTTTCTTTGATATCTTCTAAGATCTTTTTGATTTCTTTATACCGGATTCCCAATTCATTTTTAGTCAAATCACAGCGTGGCGATGCCCATTTTAGAAATTTGGCCTTGGTATTTAGATTTTCCCTGACGTCCGTGATAGAGGCATCCAAAACCTCAATGCTCTCGGATGTCCTTTTATTCATTGAGTCGAACCAGCCAATTTGATATCGAATTTTGTTCTCAATGCCCTCGATGACACTGGCTTCAAGGCGCCAATCCTTAAGAAATTCGAAGATTTTATTGGCGCGACGTGCAATACTTCGTTTTATTCGACGCTTTTCATCGTATTTCAGTTTTTTAAGAAAAAGCTTTTCCCGATATGGTCTGTTTTCTTCGTGCAGATCTTTAATTTTTCGGATCGTATCTAAAAATTTTTCAGTTTGCTCGACCTCGTCAGCATAGGTATCGCCTTCATCGACATCCCGTAAAACGTACTTGGGTCTCAGAGCGCCGTTTTCGATGTCTCCTCCGAGGTGGATAATGGACTCGACCCCGGCCGTACTCTCCAAAAGGGCTCTCAGAACTTCTTGCTCTCCGGCTTCGATTTTTTTGGCAATGACGACCTCACCTTCCCTGCTGAGCAGGGTAACAAGGCCCATCTCGCGAAGATACATCTTAACCGGATCGGTAACCGTCCCAAAGTCTGCCGCGATGGCACCACCATCGGCAGCCTTCTTCTCTTTTACTTTTTTAAGTTTTACAACCTTTTTTTGATGCTTTTCATCGACGACCTCGATATCGTTGGCGTAAAACAGCATCAGCGTCTCATCGATTTGTTCGACGGATAGCATATCTTTCGGCAGCATCTCATTGATTTCATCATAGGTTAAGTATCCCTGTTTCTTGCCTCTGGACACCAGCGCCTTGATCGCTTTGGGTGCCGATTTTTTGTCATCTTTCTGGCGCTGAGCAGCTTTTTTGGAGATATTTTTTTTAAGGTGTTTTTTGGCGCTTTTTTTCTTGCCAGTGCCTTTTGTAACGGATGCTCTCACTTGAGTCTTTTTACTGCTTTTTTTCTTTTCAGCAGATTTTCTGGCCATAAAATCATGCCTCCCAAATATCTCAATTATCAACTACGATCGAAACCAAAATTCTTCCCAACCAACGACCACCGGTAGAGTTCAACATATGATAAAGACTCCTGGAAGGGATCGGACCAGGTCCGCCGGTGGTTGCTGTTTTCTGATGATATTTTTATCTGAAATCTTTAATTATCGCGCAATATGGCCATTTTTTGCTGTTCAATCCGTTCGGCCATTTTTTGCTTTTTTGACAACAGCTTAAGCAACAACTCTTGATCATTGCACTTCTCAGCATCTTTGATTTGACGCTCCAACAATCCACCATCCCGGTGTTTTGCCCCGCTTTCAACAAACTTGCCCAAAAGCCTGAGACATCCTTTTCGATTCCATGATTCATCTCCCATCGCTAAAGATGCTATCAAGTTTTGTATTTGCCGGTCATCTACCTGAGACATTAATTCTGAAACCCGATCGGCTGCATTCGGATTAAGATCTAAGATAGATTCTCCAATTGTTTTGAGTATGCCATCACTGAACAATTCCAGTACATTGTGAGCACTGATATCGGGCAGGATTTCAGGAAATTGGATCATCATCGCGATGATCTGCTTTTCCACACGGTTTTCCAAATGGATACTCTCGGCACTTCCGCCGGAGCGCCCCAATTCTTGTCCGTCTTTTAGTGGCAAATCTGAAGGCGATGGGATCGCAGCGCCACCTCGAAATTCAGTCGTGGGGCTTTCGACGGGTATGTTTTTTAAACGTTGCATGATTGCAGATTCATCAATACCGATTTTTTCTGCAAGCTGTTTGACATACAATGACTGGGCCACCCGATCATTAATGGCTGTCAAAGAATGTTGCATTTCTCCAATTATACGAATTTTCCCCTCGGTGGAAAGTCCGTGTTTTTCAACCGCACGGTTCATAAGAAAGGTTATGATACCAGGAGATTGGGATGCGGCATTCAAAAAGGCCTCCGGTCCATGTTCAAAAACAAATGAATCCGGATCATGACCTGATGGCAAAACCATTATATGTGTATCTGCTCTTTCTTCACTAAATACATCCTGCCGGCTAAAATCAACATGCTCAGTCCAAAACGTGTCAATGCAACGTTGAGCGGAGCGAATACCGGCCTCATCCGAATCATAAACCAGAATCATACGCCCCGCATAACGGGTCAGCAGTCGTATATGATTTGATGTTAAGGCCGTGCCAAGGGTTGCCACACAATTTTCGATGCCATGCTGATAAAGTGCTAAAAGATCAAGATAGCCTTCGACAATAAAAACCGCTCCAGTTTCCCGACATTTATTTTTGGCTTGTTGAATACCGTAAAGGGATCTGCCCTTGTTATATACCGGAGTTTCCGGAGAATTGAGATATTTCGGCAGAGATTCGTCTAAAACACGTCCGCCGAATCCGATCACCTGCATACTGGCATCAATAATCGGAAATATTATTCGATTCCGGAAACGATCGTAGTAGCCGTTCATGTTTCGTCTGGAAACAATCAGGCCGGCTTTTTCGATCAAATGGGTGGATATACGTTTGCCATTAAAATACTTGAGCAGACGGTCCCACCCACCGGGTGCGTAACCGAGCTTGAAATCATCGATGGTTTTTTGTGAAATCCCCCTTTGTTTCAGGTAGGCCCTCGCAGCTTGACCGACCGTTTCATGACATAATGCCTGCTGAAAAAACGTCATTGCTCGTCGATTGACATCAAGCAAGCCTTCCTTTGTATTGATCTTCTTTAATTCATCTGGAGATAGCGAATGGATCGGGAGATCGATGCCAAAACGCTTGGCAAGCCGCCTGGCAGTTTCCGGAAATGAAAGCCCCTCTTGCTTCATTAGAAAGCTGAAGACATTCCCTCCGGTGCCGCAGCCAAAACAATAAAAAATCTGTTTGTCAGGACTGACCGTAAAAGACGGCGTTTTCTCGGTATGAAACGGGCAAAGACCGATGAAATTTTTACCTGCTTTTTTTAGAAGCACAGCATCTGAAACTATTTCAACAATGTCAGCTGCATGCTTAATTTCTGATATTTTATTTTCAGGAATAAAACCTGCCAATAAACCTAACCTCCAGTGCTATGAAACAGGTATTATATACATTAGTGGGAGGGTATTGGAAACGACATTTTGTCGATGTAAAATTCTTAGATTTAATTACCCGAGATTACCAACTATTTATGAAAAAACAAAGAAAACTCAGCTAATGCCCATAAGATGCGTTAATCAAGATTAACCGGGAAGACTAATTATAAACACCGCATTTGTCAAGGAATTATTTGGAAATCAATAAAGCTTCTCGGAAATCCAATGTCCCGCTGTAGAGCGCTTTTCCGGTTATGATCCCGGTAACGCCAGACGCTTCCAGCGGCAGGAGATTCTGAATGTCTTTAATGGTGGAAACACCGCCGGAGGCAACCACAGGAATGCTTATGGCTTCCGCGAGTCTTCGGGTCTCCTCTATGTTTGGTCCGGTTTGCATTCCATCCCGTAGAATATCGGTAAAATTTATGGCCGCCACACCGCAGTCTTGAAAACGTTTCGCAAGATCAATCGCTTTGATTTCAGTGGTTTCCGTCCATCCCTCTACGGCAACATATCCGTTGCGAGCATCAATACCAACGATGATTTGACCGGGATAATCCCGTGCGGCCTGCCCAACCAAATCAGGGTTGTTAATCGCCTCGGTTCCGATTATTACCCTACTCACTCCCATATCGAGATAGGTTCGGATCGTGTCATTCGTACGAATGCCACCGCCGAGCTGAATCGGCGTCTTAACGGTTTTCAGTATGGTACGGATTGCATCGATATTTTGGGGACTCTTTTCAAAAGCGCCATCCAGATCAATGACATGGATTAATTCGGCACCGGCCAAGGCCCATTTTTCAGCCATAGCAGACGGATTATCGGAAAATACGGTTTCATCTTCCCTTCGTCCTTGAACAAGCCTGACACACTTTCCGTTTTTTATATCGACTGCGGGTATAATCAGCATGATTCAACGAAATAATTAGTCAATCAAATTAGGATCAGCGACCGCCATCAAATCTGGGGGTATGAGGATGGCCCCTGGAAGGAGCCAGGCCACCTTGCGGGGGACCGCTGATTTTTAAACTATATCGAAATTAAGGCCACCGGTGGATATTTTAGAGAACACCCTTGGATGATCGGACTCCCGAAATTCTATCATCATAAACGGATGCCTCATGAAGGGCACGGCCGAAAGCCTTGAAAATTGACTCAATCACATGATGTTCATTTTCACCGTAGAACACATTAATGTGCAAATTCATACCAGCCTGATTCACCAAGGATTTAAAAAATTCTTTGGCCAAAGAGGGACTGAGCCCAACTTCTGATACAGTTGGTAGCGGCGTGTTATAAACCAGGAAGGGACGATTTGATAGATCGACGGTAACGGCAGCCAAGGCATCATCCATGGGTGTAACCGCATGGCCAAAACGCTTGATTCCAACGCGGTCACCAAGACTTTCTGACAGCGCTTGTCCAAAAATCAAGCCGACATCTTCCACCGTATGATGAAAATCAACATCCAGGTCGCCTTTGGCATCTAAAATCAGATCAAAAAATCCGTGTACCGAGAATAAGGTGAGCATGTGATCAAAAAATGGAATTCCCGTCGAAATCTCCGTCTGTCCTCGGCCATCCAGATTTAGTGATATCCGTATTTGAGTTTCCTTGGTTTCCCTCTCAAGTTCAGCTGTCCTTTTCATAATAGGCATCGGGTATTTGGAGTTGCAATCTCTCGTTTAATGTCGGCCAAAGCCTTTGATAAATCGCGTTAATGTTTTTGCAGAAAATAGTGGGAACATAAAAATTGGGTGGTCCAAAATGAGGACCACCCGTGAAAGGAGGTCAGAATGAAGCACTATCATGTACTTACTCTGAGATGACACAATCTATCGATGCCATCAATTTTACAGAGCCAAATGTATTGACATGGTTACAATCTAATTGAAATAATTTAAATTTGTTGAAAATTGGGTGCCATGAATGTCACAATTATACACAACTCAGCAAAAATGGCGAGATTTCAG
Source organism: Desulfobacterales bacterium (assembly GCA_050114455.1). GTDB lineage: Bacteria > Desulfobacterota > Desulfobacteria > Desulfobacterales > JAFDCJ01 > JAFDCJ01. The sequence continues at coordinate 6,153 of JASFSK010000044.1, forward strand.
CTCGATGAGTGGAGATGAGGGGGATCGAACCCCTGACCTCGGCGTTGCGAACGCCGCGCTCTCCCATCTGAGCTACATCCCCACAGATAAGCATGTGTCCATATCAAATCCAGAAAACGAGGTCAACTGAAATAAATCGATATACAAATAAAGTAAAAAGGTGCTATTGCTAAAAGGTGCGCATTGCATTTGTTGATTATAGAACCGGCCAAAAGTAAAAGTGTTCATAGACCTCGTATGGTTGAAGCTGAAAATCGATACAGGTCTCGGATCAATCATTAGGAGAATTTAGATGAGCTACACCATTACCCTGAGTGATGTGAAAAAGCAATTTACCCTTGATCAAGACAAAATACTGCCGCCGGAAGAAACGGTAAAGCGTTTCAAAGCCAAATTGAATCGTATCGATCTTGATATCTTAAAAGATACGATTCGAATCGACAATGGGCGACTGAATATTCCGATCTATTTTAGTACCTGCGGTAAGGATGCTGCTGCCGTCATTGGAACTAAAAAGCAGATGGGTAAAGGCGGAACCCCCGATCAGGCCGAAGCAAGCGCAGTGATGGAACTGGCCGAACGCTTCAGCTTCTTTAGCTTTGCTGCGAATCCCGATAATTTTTTCATCGATACACATCAAAATGTCAAACAGGAAGCCATACCCTTCGATCTGATAGCCAAATCGGTTCACGATGAATCGGACGACTTGAAGATCTCCCGTAAAATATTTGAGAATTTGCCACTAAAGTGGACACGCGCTTACAATCTCACCCGTGAAAAGGAAGTTCTCATTCCGTTCGACTGGTTTTTTTCCATCAATGAATTCAATGGACCATCGGCTGGCAATTGCATAGAAGAGGCACTGATTCAGGGGATCTGTGAAATCGTCGAGCGCCACACCTCATCCATCGTCAGTCATCAGAAATTAAAGGTTCCAGCCATCCGACCGGCATCGGCCTCAGATCCGTTGGTGGTGGAAATGCTGGCAAAGTACAAAAATGCCGGCATTAATCTATTCCTGTCGGATTTCAGTTTGGATACCGGCATACCAACGGTTGGGGTCCTGGCATATGATCCGGCCACATTTCCCTACCTGAGTGAAATTGTTTGGACGGCAGGAACCACACCCCATCCGCAGAAAGCCCTGAGTCGGGCCTTGACCGAAGTTGCTCAACTGGCAGGTGATTTCAACACCGGCTCCAATTACGTAGCCAGCGGATTGCCGAAGTTTAAAAATCTAGCGGAGGCCGGATACATCATTCAGCCGGATCGGGAAATAAATGTTCAAGAATTGCCAGATATATCAGATAGCAATCTCAAAACGGAAGTATTGAATTGCATTTCTGCTTTGGCGTCGAATAAAATGGAAGTATTATCAATAAATACCATTCACTCTCAACTTGAGATTCCTGCTTTTTATACGATCATTCCCGGCGCTCATTTCAGAGAAAGATCACTGGGAACCAGCGTTGCCATGTTTTCGGCCAAACATATTTATGAAAACAGGTCGCCTGAAAAAGCCGTTTTAGAATTGCGGAACATCGATACGATACTCCCGGGCAAGTATTTCATTCAATTTTATCTGGGCGCCGCTAATCTGGCACTTCATAATCCGCGAACTGGCCTGGTGCATTTGCGCCAGGCCTTGACACTCGAGCCTACTGCCCAAGATATCCCAAGCATATATTCTTATATCGGCGTGGCACTCAAAGACATGGGGGAATATCGACAGGCCCTTGAAAACCTTCAGGAAGGGGAAAAGCTTGATAACCGCAGAACGGATATCTACAATTTAATGGGATTCTGCCATTTTAAATTAAAAGAACATGAAAAGGCCATTGAAAATTTCAAAAAGGTGATAGATATCGATCCATCTTCGGCCATTGATTATGCCAACATCGCCTCAAATTACCGCCAAATGGGAGAAAAACATAAGGCCATCCAATACTATCAGACTGCCCTTGATTTGGACCCCACCATTCAATTTGCCCAAGAACAGTTACAAGAGCTGCTGAGGTAGCCAAATAAGCAGCATTATACCCGATTTAAAGCAGATATAATGATAGCTGGCAGCTGTTACAATGAAAACAGGGCCGCGCAGCAATACCAACCGAGAGAAGGTGGTTTCATAGACCTTGATCAGCCCGGTTTAAGAAGCTTCCACGATTTGATCACGGATAAGATCTAGTTTTTCATTTAACTGCCTGGAAACCTGGTCCATCTCCTTTAGAATTTGCACTGCCATGGCTTTGTCGCTTTGGCTGGTACCGATATGCTTGGTAGTTCCCGAAAGATCAGAGAAATAGACCTGAAAGCGGTCCAGTGCGGTCTGGGTGTAGCTTTCAGAGGTTGCTTCCGCCAATTTGAAGAGATAACTGAATTTCAAGTTTTCCCGGTAGTCTTTGAGGTGAAATTCCAGTGATTTACCAGTTTCTCGCTTTATTCGACGGATGGCATCTTTGAGGGCAAGCAATTTTTCCCCATCTTCCTCACTATCCGATTTCTTAAACAATTTCATAATATTTTGTCGAATGCGATAGACTCCCAATCTCATAATGGCTTCGGTTTTAATCTTGGTTGAATAGTGCATGGCGGTTACCAGAGGCGGAGGACTGATTTTGCCACTGATAACGGTTTCGACTTTTGCTGGCTTATTTTTCAAAGGGTGAGCTCCGTTGGTAAAAAATCCAGAGCGGCCTATCATTCTATTAAATTCACCGTACGCATCATCGATCATGGTATCAAACGGAAGGATTGAGGCTGAAAAATATTCCCGAATTCGTTTCTCCCGCGAATGCAGAAACCGAACAACCTCGGGATTTATCGATTCCGTAATATACGCGTCAATTGACTGTTTAAATTCCTGGAATACAAGGTACAGAACTTGGGAAAAATCTGAATTTTTAAGACTTTTCTGATATTTTTCTGAAGAAAATGCATATTTCTGGACAAAATTTTCAAGGTTGCCGGAGATATTCCCCGATTGACCATTAAAAAATCGATGTGTATCTCTCTGAAGTTCTTTTTTGATTTCCGCTAAGGCGCCATTGAGCGTTTTTTTAATTGCAGCTTTAATTTGGTCTAATCTTTGCTGATGGCTCCTAATTTTCTTCAGTACACCGGTCAAATTTTCTGCATCCTGCTCCAAAACTTCTTGATTGACACCGATCCAATCCGCGATTCCACTCAGAATCACCCCCAGGCGTTCAATATGATTCTTCATCAGCAGTGCATAGCGTTTGCGGGCCAGATGATCGTAAAAAAAAGACTCAAACAGGGTCGTTTCACGGTTTGACAATTCAACAAATTTTCCATCCGCTTGCCATTGCTCAAATCTCAATTTGTCCTTATCAGAAAGGCTATTCTGACAAGTACTGAACAGATTATAGAGGGCTGAAAAAGTGTAGACGTCCGGATCCGGCTTTAGCATGGAAAGCTCTTCACGAACGCGATTGACCAGGGATTTAAGATCTTCAATGGATTCGTGTTCACTAAAATCAAAATTAACAACAAACACAATATTTTCTGAGATACCCATTTTTTTGATCATTGATAAAAATCGGATATCGGCTTCGCGCAATCCTGTCCGGCTGCTCACCACGTAGATAATCTGATGGGTAAGAAGCAAATAGTCTTGGATCATGGCAAGATGCAGTGGATTGGAGGAGTCGCTCCCTTGGCAATCGGCAATTTCAATGTTACTTTGCACGTTGTCGGAACTAATCTCGAGTAAAACATCTTTTAAGTATACTGCCAGGGTCTCATTGCCCACAAAAGCCTTATGTTCCACAAATCGATCACCTTCATACGATTTCACCGCATTTTCAGCGGTTACGTGGGCTTGAACCACATCATATCCTTTGAGATATGAACTCAGTATCACGCTGTTGATATTCCGGCTGGATTTAGTGAACAGTTGATCAGCACTTAATTCGCCAAGCGCCTGCAGTAATTGCTGTCTGTCTTTTTCCTGTCTGATGTCGATTTTCGTATCATCGGAGCGCCATTTCATGGAAGGGAATAACACCATGGCCTGTTCCATTTCGGCGTTGATTTCACTCCAGGATTTAAAGTATAATTTTGCCTGTAGATGCTGGGCCTTGCGCACACGCGTAACGATGGAGGTGATGACGCCGGCACCTCTTTTGACATATTCGCCTTTGAATATAGAATTCAGAAAAGTGCTTTTGCCTGACTTTATCGGCCCGACAATGGCCACTCTGATCGTGTCCTCTGCGAATTGCCGGGGAAGATGTTCACAGGTTTTTTCCCATTCGCCAAAACTGTAATCCGACATGCTTGGGATTGATTTGGCCGTTGAGAACAATTTAGAAACATCGCGATTGATTTTCAATATTTCTGTTTTCAGATTGTTGTAGGTATCCATAGTATTCGGCTCGATATTAAAAAATACCGATTAGGTGATATCCGTTTAATTTAAGAGATACTGCTGATAGAATTTGAATACAGTGACAGCGATTCGTCTGACAGCGATTCGTCTGAGAATATTTTCAGTGCCTTGTAAAATCGACTGTTTCATGCTATAAAAAGCTGGATTGAATGATACAACCAGCCCATTGGAAGGAAAATAGAGATTTATGTCCGAAAAAAATCCTGAGTGTCCACTATATAATCCGTTGAATTGTAAAGAATACTATAATCCAAAACTATGCGCATTTGTCAGAAAAGATAAAATCTGCCTCAAAAAAAAGAAACCTAAAGCCAAAGCCAAAGCCAAAGGATAGTTTTAAGGATCGACCTACTATGCATGACCTGCCATACTCGACAGCAGGATCGGGTCAATTCCCATTTTCTTAACCGCTTCACTCCAACGTTCTTCAATCGGCATTTCAAAGATATTTTCCTCAAAAATAGGATGATTCAACCAGGCGTTCTCTTTGATTTCGGATTCTAATTGTCCGGGCCCCCAACCGGCACAGCCCAGCGTGATGATAAATGACCGGGGTCCTTTTCCCAAGGCGACGGCTTCCAAAATGTCCTTGGAATTACTCATGGCAAGCAAAGGAGTAATCATAAGGCTGGCTTCCCAGTTAAATGGTGGGCCGTGCAGCACGAAGATTTCACCGACATGAACTGGTCCACCGAAGTGTATAGGTACCGACCGGGTAGCAGGTGTATGCTCAATGGCCAATTCTTCGAAAACATCCTTGGCTGTTAAAAATTCATGAACCCGATTGATGATAATACCCATGGCGCCGTTTTCATTATGTTCGCAAATGCAGGAAACGGTTTGTTGGAAATTTGGGTCAACCAAGCTGGGCATCGCAAGAAGAAATTGTCCTTTCAGGGTCGCGGACTGATTGGTAACCATGGATTCCTCCAGTAGACAAAAATAACCTCCCAATACGAGAGGTTGCTAAAACCTAAAGTTATCGTCACCCTTTGTCAAGGACACATCGTGGATTTTTTAGAGGACTGGATGAATACGGAATGAAAAATGCCCCGGTTAGCTCGCCAAGGCAGGCACGGCTTCTTTCTCCATTCGACGGTCCAACAGCTCATACACTTTCATATGGCCGACCTCTTTGCTGGTTTTGTCGGTCACCTCAACTTCGGCGACACCTAATCTAGATCTTACCGCACGGAGGGTATGTTCGCTCACCAAAATACCATTGGGGATGGATTTGGTCAGATTCTGAAGCCTGAAAACGGTATTAACTGGATCACCGATAACGGTATAGTCCATTTTCTTTTCAAAACCGATATTGCCGACGACAACCTCACCGGTGTGAATACTGATTCCCATGGTCACGGAGGCGCCCAATTGTCCTTTTATGTGGGCATTGACAGCCGCAAGCGAATGCTTCATTTCAAAGGCGGCCGCAACGGCATTGTCCGCATCTTTGGTGCTGGCAACTGGTGCGCCAAACAATGCCAGGAACCCGTCCCCTAAATATTTATCGACGATGCCATGATGCTTAAAAACGATACCGCCCATGACCGAAAAAAAACTATTAAGCAAGGTGACGGTTTTCTGAGAGCCAATTTGCATGGCTGTTTGTGAAAACCCCCTGATGTCAATGTTTAGTAAGGTAATGGTTCTGATTTCCTCAACTATTGGCTTACCATCTGCGGACCCATGGATGATTTTATCCAATACTTCCTTGGGGACAAATTTTTGAAACATCTGACGCATGTCACGTTCATGTTCCGCCATTGAAACGGTTTCCTTGTACAACCGAGCATTCTCCAAAGCGATACAGACCGAAGTCGCAATGGCCTGAAGCAAATCTTTGTCATCGCTGCTAAACTCACCATTGATTTTGTTAAGCACCTCAATCACGCCAATTACACGGCCCTGGGAAATCATTGGTACACAGAGGGCGGAGCGTGTGGTAAAACCTGATACTCCGTCGATAACCGGGAAAAAGTGAGACGATTTTTCGGTATCGTTGACAACGATCGCCTCTCCTCTTGCCGCAACATAGCCGGCGATGCCCTGCCCCAGCTTCAAACGAAACTTTTTCATGGATTTGATTTTTATATTGAACGCAACAGCGATTTCAAGTTCATTGTCCTCCAGGAAAAGAAGGGAACCGGCCTCTACATTCATTACTTCCCGGATCATGTCCATGGTGTATTTCAAGACCTTGCTGATATCAAAAGTTGACGATGCCAGGGCACTGCCAATTTGACGAATTGTGTCCAGTTCCTGATTACGTCTTACCACGGCTGCCGATAACCGGTTACGCTCAAGAACCAAGGATAGTCCGTTGGCGATCCATTTCAAAAGTTCTTGGACCTCATTGAACAAACCACGCTTTTGGGAGGCCAAAACCAGAATTCCTGTGATACTGCCGTCTATTTTTAAGGGGGCCAACAGACAGGACCGACATTCATGTTCCTCAAAAATGATTTTGTCCAATGGATTCGTCAAATCACCGTTGAATTCGACAACCAGAGGGATTTCCTGCTTGAAGACGTTTTCAATTATCGACTCCTGATATGGATAGGAATGATCTAAAATCAGATTTGATGGTTCGTCACTCAGAAAGTCAGATATTTTCAGATGTCCAGGCCTGCTCACTTGTTTGGTCATTACAATGGCAAGATCATAGGGTGCCACAGAGTGAATCTCTGTGAGAATAGCGTGAATGAGCTCACTATCCCGAAAACTGGAGTTGAAAAGCTTGAAAATCTTAGCAATAAATCTGTGATAAACGCTTCCCTGTTCGTTCTCCTTCATCAAACGCAAATTCTCGTAAGTAAAAGCTGCATTACTGAGCAGAGGCGTTAATACGTCAATGTCGCTGTGAGTGTAGATCCTATTTTTATTTCTCGATGAAATTGTCAACACGCCGATGATCTCCTTGCTGGTTTTAATCGGCATGCAAACAAAAGATTTTGATCCGTAATGCGCCATGTTTGTCCGGCCAAATCGCTTGTCTTTTTCAATGTCCTCGACCACCAGCGCAGACTTATTGATGACAGCGTATTTTGCAATACTGGTATCAAAATCGATTCGGTCACCGGACTTGACAAATTTTCCCAGGCCTACGGTGGCTTTTACCAAAAAAGATTTGCTTCCGCCTTTTTCTAAGGTCAAAATGGAGCCAAGATCCGAATTTGTCAGCAGCAATGCACGTTCTAGCGTCACATAGAGGATTTCTTCCGGATCGAAGGTCACATAACACAGCTCTGAAAGCTCCTTTAGGATCGAAATTTCAGAGGCTTTTTTCTCAAGCTGTTTGAAGGTGTTGCTAAATTGTCTTTCAATCGATGTAAAAGAATTGACGATGGCGTGCAACTCATCGGTACCGGATTGAGTTTCATGGTCCGAAAATTCAGCGATATAGTTGGATGACATTGTCTCGGATATGTTGGCAATTTTATCAAATAGATTTTTTAAAATGTTAAAGGCAATAAATGAGAAAACAAGGATGCCGAGGAAAAAGAAAGGCAGATATTCATCATCGAGCATATTGTATTTGATGCTGAAAAAGATAAAGCCTGCAATGGGGAATAAAAAGAAGAGTCCAAAAATTAGATTTAGCTTGTAATAAAGGCTGCGATGTTTCAAAAACCGCTTTATGAACCATTTGTTGAATTGCATTTAGCCGTCCTTTGGAGGCAAATCGCACAAACAATCTTTGCCTGGAATCGTAAGCACATATAACCTATATATATATAACAAAAACTGACTATCTTCAAGGAAATAGCACGCATCGGCCAACACCTGGCTCTGTTCTGATAAAAATTTTTCTTTAGCTTGACTTTACTGATTGTCTTTCCTATACGAATGGATCGATTTTCCGATGTCAGAGAGCCCTTAAATGCTGTTTCAAATAATTAGAAAAGAGGTAATATGGTTGTGATTGATTCATATCTTGAAAAAATTTCGGCTGAACTTAATCTAAAACAGTCTCAAGTGGCTGCAGTTGCAGTCCTGTTAGACGATGGTGCCACCATACCCTTCATCGCCCGGTATCGCAAGGAAGCAACGGGCAGTCTCGACGAGGTCATCGTCACTTCCGTCCGCGACAG
>JASFSK010000045.1:0-14511 GCA_050114455.1 Desulfobacterales bacterium
CGGTTTCGTTCCCGGTCGCGATCCGCCACCCGTTCATGGTTTAGCTCCGCTTATTGCCTTTCAAAATTCCGCTGGCCAAGGAGATACTTTTTTTGCCGAAGGATTCCAAGTTCATGGCGAGCTCATCGAGCTTCATTTTTTCGCGCCTATTGACAGCCTGGATTAAAACCGGGAGGTTGACACCGGATAACACCTCAATGCGACCTTCCTCAAGAAAGGAGTAACTTAAATTGGACGGGGTACCTCCGAACATATCCGTAAGAATCAAAACACCATCCTGACTTTTAACTTTTTTTATGCCCTGTGAAATTTTATCGCGCAATTTTTCTGCATTTTCATTCAAATCTATTGAAATCGATTCTAACGATTCGGGGCGGCTGCCGACAATAAACTCAGCTGCTCCAATCAAGGCATCTCCAAGTTGGCAATGTGTTACGATAACGATACCGATCATATATCACCATTATTAGTAGAAAATTGAATACACTCCCCTTCGGTCCGTGGCACACCTATCCAAACCGTACAGCCTGCAGTCCGCAAAGAAGGTCGGAATACCGGAATTCAGGTTATCGTTTGACAGGTTAGTAACCTCTAAACCGAGCCGGATTCCCGGAGGTAAACCACTGTTTTCTGTATCTGCTTGTTACAGGATTTTCGGGATAACTCTGATCTATACAGGCTGGGTTCGGTCGCGGTGATTAAGCTCCACTGTCTTTCCCATACTACGAATATGTTCGTAAATGGTTCTGGCAATGGTGACGGAACGATGCCGTCCACCGGTACATCCGAGTGCAATGGTTAAATAGGCCTTTCCCTCTTTTTCGTACATCGGGATTAAATAGTCAAGAAGATCCTGATATTTATCAAGAAAATTACGAGTCACATCATGGTTCAGAACAAATTCTTTAATTTCCTGCGTTTCTCCATCAAGCTCTTTTAAATCGGGAACAAAATATGGGTTTATTAAAAACCGCACATCCATGATCAAATCGGCATCATAAGGGATACCATACTTGTAACCGAAAGAAAGTATATTTATTTGCATCGGTACAAGTTCTTTACTTCTTTGAGCGATATCGAGAATCTTGGATTTGAGTTCGTGAACATTGAACTTGGATGTGTTGATTACCAGATCTGCTGCAGATCTCAAATCTTCGAGCTGTTTTTTTTCCGTCCGAATGCCGTCCAGCAGGCTTTTTCCGGGAGACAGGGGATGCTGTCTGCGGGTTGTGCTGTATCTTTGAAGCAGAATTTCTTCATCAGCTTCTAAAAAGACAATTTCGAAATGATATCCTTTGTGTTTGAGCTCCCTGAACACAGAACCATATTTGGCAAGAAAACCTTTCTCTCGCAAATCCATTACCAGTGCGATTCCTGTAATTTCAGAATCGCGTTCCACTGGCATTTCCAGGAACTTCGGCAGAAGATCCACCGGCATGTTGTCAATACAGTAAAATCCTGCATCCTCGAGTGCTGCCATGGCTGTGCTCTTGCCGGAGCCTGATAGCCCTGTGATTATAAGTATGGTAATGTTTTTCAATTTATGTAATTGTGCTTTCAGATAATGCTTTTACGGGCAAGGCTGGAATGAGCCTAACTGGGTTTGACTCACAATTCTTATTTCGTCGATGGGGCGATTATAACTCTGCTAAGAAATATTATCTGGAAAACTATGCAGCTAAAACTCCTCATCCTCCTCTTTAATAATGCCGAATATTTCCTCGCTGTCGGATGCTTCCAGCAGCCTGGTTTTGAATGGATCATTTTTTAATATTCGTGAAATTCGAGCCAACAGCTTCAGATGGAGACCCGTTGAATTTTCCGGGGTGACGAGTAGAAAAAAAATGTGCGTCGGACGTCCATCAAGGGATTCAAAATCGACACCCTTTCGACTCAGACCGAATCCCAGAACAAGCGATTCGAGATTTTTCATTTTTCCGTGGGGGATGCCGATCCCACCACCAATGCCGGTACTGCCGAGTCGTTCTCTGTCCATCAAGACTTTGGTCAGCTCATCTTGCGTAACACCTGCAATTTCGGCTACCGGTACCACAAGCTCTTCCAAAACGCCCAGTTTGTTCCGGGCTTTTAAATCGGGTAAAATTGATTTTCTATCCAAAACCTCACAAATTTTCATCTTCTTAATACCATTCAGCAGTCAGCAAGCCGGATTTCAACACTTCACAAGATGCTAACAATAATCATGAACTGGGCTGAATCAAGCCATAGTGTCCATCTTTGCGCCGATAGAGTACATTAATCTGATCGGATCTGGCATTCGTGAACACCAGGAAGTTATCTTCAATCAAATCCATCTGTAATACGGCTTCTTCCACATCCATGGGTTTATAATCAATATTTCTGACTTTTACCTGTCTTTCACCGTCATCTTCCTGCAGATTTTCTTCCTCATCTAAGATGGTTCGACTGCGGCTCTTGGCTGCGGACCGGCGTTCCCTAATTTTTTCTTTGTTTTTTTTAATTTGTTTTTCAAGCTTATCCAATGTCATGTCAATGGCGGAATACATGTCAATGGTCTCTTCTTTACCATTTATATTGAGTTTATCACCGGCGATATTGATTTCAGCGATGTGTCGAAATTTTTCAACAGCAAGGACAACATTGGCTTCGGCCGGGTTGTCAAGGAATTTGTCGAAACGATCGAGCTTGTCGCTCACGTATGCTTTCAGATGTTCAGATGGATCAAGATTTTTAAACGTTACGGATGTTTGCATGTCCTATGCTCCCCCTAAATTTGTTTGCGTTTATTTGATGGTAATACCTTCAGCATCTCACGGTATTTGGCAACGGTCCTGCGGGCGATGTTGATCTCATCATCTTTCAAGATCCGGGCGATCTTGTCATCACTGTATGGCTTTTTCGGATCTTCACCTGCAATGATTTGTCGGATTTTTTCCTGAACGCTGGCAGAAGCTATGGAGCCGCCATGGGAACGCTTAATAGAGCTGTTGAAGAAATATTTTAGTTCAAAAATACCCTGAGGGGTAAAGGCATATTTGTTGGTCGTAACGCGGCTGATGGTGGATTCATGCATTTGTATATCCTGGGCGACATCTCTGAGAACCATGGGTTTCAGATAGGCTATGCCTTTTTCAAAAAATTCCCGTTGATAGCCCAGTATGCTCTCCATTACACGATAAATTGTCTTTTGACGTTGATGGATGCTTTTGATAAGCCAGGCGGCCGACCTCATTTTCTCCTGAATATAGTCTTCAGCCTCTCCGGAAATATTTTTGCCGCGTGAGATAGAGCTTTTGTAAAAGGAATTCACACGCAATTTCGGCATGCCATCGTCATTGAGCATGATGACAAAATCATCCTCAAGCTTATAAACATATATATCCGGATTTATATACTGAGGCGTTTCATCACTAAACTGCCTGCCAGGTTTGGGTTCCAGACTTTTGATGACATTAATCGCCGATACAACCTCATCCATGCTCTTTTTGAGGGCCTTGCAAATAACCTTATAGTTTTTCTTTTCCAGCTGGGGCAAATGATTGGTAATAATGTCGATGACGATGGTGTCATCCAAACCCAGAAATTTGGCCTGAATCAGCAGGCATTCACTCAAATTCCGGGCGCCGACGCCGATTGGATCAAACGTTTGAATGGTTGCAAGAATCTCTTCGATCTTTTCAACCGCAAATCCGCTGGTCAGTTCAATTTCCTCAACCGATACATCCAGGTAACCGTCCTTGTTCAGATTGCCGATGATAAGGCTTGCGATTCTTTCTTCATCTTTATCCGGTTTGGTCATTAGAAATTGCCAAAGCAAGTGATCATTTAATGATTCATTGCTGGCGATAAAGGATTCAAACCTCGGCGTATCCCTGTCTTCCGACTCATGATGAACCCTTCCGGGTGTATTGTATTCATCAAGATAGTTGCTCCAGTCAATATCCTCCTGGATTTTTTCCTCTATGGTAACTTCTTTGACCTCAGAGTTTTCGGTGGTGGAGGACTCCGCCTGCTCGGTCGCTTGTTCGGCGGGAGTGCCCTCCGGTACTTCTTCCAGGGCAGGATTTTCTTCCAGCTCCGTCTGAATTGTGTCCATGAGCTCCAGCCTGGACAACTGCAACAGCTTGATTGCCATCTGCAGCTGGGGCGTCATAATGAGCTGTTGGGTCAGTTTAAGTTGTTGTCGCAGTTCAAGTGCCATATTATCCGTTGGTATCGTTGATGATAAGTTATTTTACGAACCTTCTAGGCTATGCTCTGAAAAGGTCCTGGTGGGATTGCCATAAAATTTGAATGAAAATCAGTCTTCTGCAATTTAAGTGCCAGTAGCATCAATTTTTTATATTTTAGTTGAATTGATTTTAAATTGCAACCATATTCACGCAGCTGATATAACTTGTCCTTAAAGAAATCTCAATCTAATTTCCCCGCCGACAACCGTTCAGTAGAATCCGGGCTGAATCTAACGATGCTCGCGATTGGGGATTTTTTGATTTTCAGGAAATCAGCGGCCACTAGCAGCTTGGGTATGAGGATGTCTCCTGGTAGGGTCTCAGACGACCTCTGTCAGCGGCCGCTGATATTTGAAGATTTTAGCCGATGTCCGCTGAAAATAGGATCATAATCATGTTCTGAAAATTGGAGGTTTTCTGCAAAGCTCGAATCTCCATTATGGATGAATTAACCGGTCAGCGTTTATCCATCCCAGTGATTGCTGAAATATCCTGAGGGACTGTGGCTACTACATTTCCCTTCAATTCAATTTTGTCTGTGTTTAGGTCATATTGAGCGGACTTCGCCGTCAGTTCGGTATCTTGCCCCCATATCCGAATCGCTTGGTCGCAAATTATGGTGCGCTGCTCGTGCTCGTACATCAGGTGTTCGGTCTCTAGATGATATGCTTCGTTTTTTATCACAACGTTGCCTGAGAATTCAATGTCATTTGTATCGGTTTGCAAAATTCCCCGATCGGCTTTAAGGTAAACTTCACGGTTGTCTTCAAGGTAGTAGACTACTGACAGATTTGTTAGATCAACTTTGTTCTCGGCTTCCATGTAATTGGCCGAGTCGGCTTCAAGACTCCATTCCTTTTTGCCGTCGCGTGTAGCGGTTTGCCGAATTTTTCCCAACGACAGATTGGCACCCTCTTTGATGGAGGTCAACAACAATTCTGGTGCATTGGAGACCTGGCGATAACCAATAAACACGGTTATGATTAACCCAGCCACCAGCATGATGACCACCAGTAAAAGAATGCTTAATTTCTTGGTTTTTTTTAGCCGTGACCAAACCATATATCATTGCAGGTATTTATTCAGATTTTCCGCCGAAGGCGATTTGACCAACGCCAGATGTGAAACAACCGGATCGATCGCCACAGATATTGGTATCTATAGCTGAGTTATTAGCCTGTCCCACTGGCCGCGGGCTTTGAGCAACGCTTCACAAACTTCTCTGACCGCACCACAGCCCCCGGCCGCAGCGGTCACCCAGTCAGCTGTACTGCGAACAGTCTGATCGGCATCCGCCACCGCAATCGACAGTCCGACGCTTCTCATCAAAGCCAAATCGGGCAAGTCATCACCCATGAAAGCTGTGTGTTCGGGACTTATCCCGGTTTGGTCGATAATTCGCGCGAGCGCCCTCAGTTTATCCTTTATACCTCCAAATACCAAGGAAATTCCCAGATCTCGGCAGCGATGGTCCAGCGCCGGAGACGATCGGCCGCTCACAATGCCAACCTTGATTCCAGCCTTCAGCGCCAGTTTCACACCAAGGCCGTCTTTCACGTTGAAGATTTTGGTCTCACTGCCGTCAGCGTTGTAAATAATGGCACCATCGGTAAGCACCCCGTCCACATCCAGCAGCAGGAGTTGTATGGAACGTAGCTTTGTTGACGATTCTGGATATATCATACCATAGTTTGGCTTGTATTAGGTGTGTTTGCAGGTATGGTGTATTGCGTGAATCGATTTAAGCTTGAACAGCAGATCATATAGCGTGTCGAGCTTCAAGGAATTGGGGCCGTCGCAAAGAGCCTTGTCCGGATTGATGTGAACTTCCATGAAAATGCCTTCGACTCCCGCTGCCACAGCAGCTCTTGCCAGCACAGGCGCATATTCCCGTTGGCCTCCAGAGCTTGGTCCGGCGTCGCCCGGTAATTGAACGCTATGGGTGGCGTCAAATATAACGGGATGGCCGATTTTGCGCATAATCATCAGACCACGAAAATCCACTACCAGATTATTGTAGCCAAACATCGTGCCACGCTCGGTGATCATAATCCGGCGGTTTCCGGTAGAGGTGATTTTTTCCACCACATTGGCAACGTCCCAAGGCGCCAAAAATTGTCCTTTTTTGATATTGACCGGCTTGCCTGTTTTAGATACTTCCACGATAACGTCGGTCTGACGACACAGAAAAGCCGGAACCTGAATAATATCCAGTGTGCGGGCTGCCGCCGAGATCTCGCTGATCCGGTGTACATCCGAAAGAATCGGGGTGCCGAATTCCGCTTTAATCTCTTTGAGAACGCTCAGTCCGTCTTCCAACCCCGGACCTCTAAAGGCCGATACAGAGGTTCGGTTGGCCTTATCATAGGAAGCTTTAAATATAAGAGGGATCTCGAGCTTGGTGGTAATCTCCGATAAAATACCCGCAATTTCTCGGGTTGTCTCGTAACTCTCGATGACACAGGGGCCGGAAATCAGAACCAGAGGCTTGCCACGGCCGATGACAATCTGGCCTATTTCTATTTGATTTGACATATTTTTGAGTGGCGAACGACGATTTTCGAATGGCGAATGATGAAATCGCTCGGCTTTATTGTTTTTATAGATTTAAATCATCTGCTATCGGTGGGGCAATCTATCTTGCAAAAGGGTAAAAGTCAAGAATCGAAAACAGGCCTTGATTAACGAAAGGCTAACTGTTATTTAGAAGGATTATACCTAAGAAAGGACGCGAGATAATCAATTGAGATCTGACAAGAAACGCAGCAAGTTTTGGCTAATCGCTATTCTATGTTTGATGATCGTGGTGCCGGTTGGATGGTTTCTTTGGGACCGCCTTGAAAACGAAAAACCACGGATTGCCATGAATCTGCCTTCGTCGCATCTAGGCCGATCTCAGGAATTCACCATTGAGGTCTCGGACCCCAAAAGTGGTCTGCGAAGGCTTTGGGTGGGCCTTCTTAAGAATGGTCAGGAAACGGTTTTGCGAGATGAGAAGTTTCCATCCGCCGGTTTTTTCAAAGATGGGGAAGTCCTCAAGACCTCGGTTAAAATTCAGATAGAGCCGGAAGCTCTGGGATTGGCCGACGGGAAGGCGATGCTACGGACGGTCGTATCGGACTACTCGTGGCGTGACTGGTGGCGGGGAAACAAACTCTATACCGAAACGGACGTGGTGATCGACACCCATCCACCCGAAATAGAGGTGTTGAGTCGTGCCCACAATATCAACCGGGGGGGCGCCGGTCTGGTGATTTTTCGAACCTCAGAAACCTGCTCGCAAAGTGGGGTTCAGGTCGGAGATATATTTTATCCGGGCTATACGGGCTTTTTCAAAGCCCCCAATGTCTACCTGACTTTTATTGCACTGGGTTACCAGCAGGACACCGATACTGCGCTATTCGTCAAAGTTGCTGATTTGGCGGGTAACAATGCCAAAAGCGGCTTAAACTACCATCTGCGAAGAAAAGTTTTCAGGAAGGACCGACTGAACATCTCCGATGGTTTTCTCAAAAAGAAAATGCCTCATTTTTCATCGCAGATTAATGTTCCTGCCGATGCATCGCTGATTGATAGATTCCTGACAGTCAACCGTGATCTTCGTGAGGCCAATTACCGGAAAATCGCTGAGGCCTGTCGGAATACCGATTCTAAAATGCACTGGCAGGGGGATTTTCTCAGACTGCCGAAATCCGCAACCCGCGCAAAATTTGCGGATCACCGGATTTACATATACCAAGGGCGTGAGATTGATCGTCAGGTGCACCTGGGGGTCGATCTGGCATCGATAGCCCGCAGTCCCATCCCGGCTGCCAATACAGGCGTTGTCGTTTTTGCAGAGTCTCTTGGAATTTACGGCAAAACGATAATTATGGATCATGGCCTGGGTTTGTTTAGCATGTATTCCCATTTGAGTCACATCAGCGTGGAGGTTGGAAATTTAATATCCAGAGGAGATGTGCTGGGCCGAACCGGTGCCACCGGGCTGGCGGGGGGTGATCACCTTCACTTCAGCATGCTCGTTCACGATACGTTTGTCAATCCCGTCGAATGGTGGGATAGGAATTGGATCCAACACAATGTGTTGGCCAAAATAGAAAGTACTGCAACCGACCTCAAGCAGGAGTGACGGGAATGAAACCATATAAGGTCAGCAAAACCATTCAGGAAATCAACCAGAAGATCAAGGCCGGAGACGTCGTCGTTGTCACGGCTGAAGAGATTATCGACATCGTTGAGAACGAGGGGCCTGTCGAGGCAGCCCGCCAGGTAGATGTGGTTACCACCGGAACATTTGCTCCCATGTGCTCTTCGGGTGCATTTATCAATTTTGGTCATTCATCTCCCACCATCAAGGCCTCCTCAGTATGGCTGAACAAGGTGCCGGCCTATGCAGGTGTGGCGGCCGTTGACTGCTACCTCGGGGCAACGGAGACGTGTGAGGATGATCCTTTGAATAAAGTCTATCCCGGGGAATTCAGCTATGGGGGCGGCCATGTCATACAGGATCTGGTGGCCGGGAAAAAGGTTCACCTGAAAGCCACGGCCTACGGCACAGACTGTTACCCAAATCGCCTGGTGGAAAAAGAAATTACCCTAAAGTCATTGCCGCAGGCAACACTTTGCAATCCCAGAAACGGATATCAAAATTACAACTGTGCCATCAATCTTACGAATAAAACCATCTATACCTATATGGGAGCATTGAAGCCCCGAGCCGGCAACGCCAATTATTGTTCGGCCGGGCAATTGAGCCCTCTGTTCAACGACCCCTTTTATCGGACCATCGGCCTTGGCACGCGGATTTTTTTAGGCGGTGGGGAAGGGTTTGTTACCTGGCACGGCACTCAGCACAAATCCTCAGTCAAAAGGACCAAAAAGGGAGTCCCCGTTTCGCCGGCCGGCACTTTATGGGTGATGGGAGATTTGAAAAAGATGAGTTCACAATGGCTGGTCGGTGTCAGCATCCAAGGATACGGCTGCTCGCTGGCGGTGGGCCTGGGGATCCCTATCCCGATTCTAAATGAAGAGATTGCGGGTTATACGGCCATTTCCGATGAAGACATTTTTACGCAAATCATCGACTACGGCAATGATTATCCCCAGGGCGTTTCCAAAAGTTACGGTCAAGTGAGTTATGCCGAACTAAAAAGCGGCTCTATCCAGCTTGAAGGCAAAGAGGTCCCGACAGTTCCTATGTCCAGTCTGGTTAAGGCCCGAAAAATAGCTGAAATTCTGAAAACTAAGATATCCGGGGGAAAATTCACCCTTGGAGAACCACAGTTTACGCTGCCGAGTTAGGGGAATGAACATTGAATATTGAAGACTGAATATTTATTGAATCGTAATGCTCTATCTTTTCTAATCGGCGGAATTGCAAAAATATTAAATCTTCAATCGACAATCTTAAATCATTGATAATGCCTTCCATACGTACATTTATTGCCGTGGAACTTCCACCAGCGGTAACTTTGTTGTTGGGAAAGGTTCAGGAAGATTTAAAATCGAAAGGGATTCGGGCCAAGTGGGTAAAGTCAGAAAATATCCATTTGACCTTAAAATTTATAGGAAATGTCAGCCCCGACGATATTGAAAAAATTTCCGGGGCCATGGCAGGCGCTGTTGAGGGCTTTGCTGGCATAAATTTAATCGCTAATGGGGTTGGCGTTTTTCCGGGCATTAAACGTCCCCGGGTTATCTGGGTTGGTCTCGGGGGTCAAACTCAATTGCTGCTTGCCTTGCAACGCGCCCTGGAAAACAACCTGGAATCCCTTGGATTTAAACGAGAAAAAAGATCCTTCAAGGGGCATCTGACGCTGGGTCGTATCAGAAAGGCCATCCAGCCGAACAAGATCCGCCCAATCCTTCAGGAATATGCGGGCCTGATCAGTGAGCAATTCACTGTTAAACGGATCTCCTTGTTTAAAAGCGAATTGAAACCGACAGGTGCTGTTTATTCTCAATTACGGCAGGCCGTACTCAAATGATTAATGTCTACTGACGAATGACGAACCTATGGAATGTCTAATGACGATTGTCGAATGTCAAATGACGGGTGTCACTTGGCTCCGTCAATAATATAGTTTCCGGGCTAATCAAAAATTAGACAGCAATCCTTCATTCGACATTTTTCATTCGTAAATCGTCATTCCGCACGGGAGGAATATTTTATGACTATATCAGCAGATAAAGAAAAAGCCGTCGTCAGCGCGATGGCCCAAGTCGAGCGCCAATTCGGCAAAGGCTCCATCATGAAACTGGGAAGCAGACCGGTCCTTGAAGTGCCGGTAATATCCACCAGTTCACTGTCTCTTGACAAGGCACTGGGCATTGGCGGATTGCCCCGCGGCCGCGTGGTAGAAATTTTTGGACCAGAAGCCTCCGGTAAAACCACCCTGGCTTTACATGCAGTGGCAGAGACTCAAAAAAGCGATGGTATCGCGGCATTTATCGATGCCGAACATGCCCTGGACATCGGCTATGCCAAAAGGCTGGGCGTCGATTGTGATGAGCTGCTGGTCGCACAACCGGACACCGGCGAACAGGCCCTCGAAATTGCCGATATGCTGGTTCGAAGCGGTGCCATAGACATTCTTGTGATTGATTCGGTGGCAGCCCTGGTGCCTAGAGCTGAAATCGAAGGTGAAATGGGTGATTCCCATATGGGCCTGCAGGCCAGACTCATGTCCCAGGCACTGAGAAAATTAACCGGTACGATCGGGAAAACCATGACGACGGTTGTTTTCATAAATCAAATCCGAATGAAAATTGGCGTGGTTTTCGGTAATCCGGAAACCACCACCGGCGGTAATGCACTTAAATTTTATTCTTCGGTGAGACTCGACATTCGCCGTATCGGTGCCATAAAAAATGGACAGGATGTTATCGGCAATCGTACGCGAGTACGTGTGGTTAAAAATAAAATGGCCCCGCCATTTACGGAAGCTGAATTCGATATTACTTACGGTGAAGGAATTTCCAAAACGGGAGATTTGATTGATGTGGGGGTAAACGCCGGTATCGTCGAAAAGAGCGGATCATGGTACTCTTACCAGGGAGAACGCATCGGTCAGGGACGTGAAAACGTCAAACGGTTTCTGGCAGATAACCTGGATATCTACGATGACATCTATCAAAAATCCAGGGAGGCTCTGGGTTTTGTGAATAAAAATCAAGATGAAGCTAGTGATGGCGGAACTCGGAACGGGAAACCCGGAATGCGGAAGGCGGAATGAGGAGCCTGGAATGCGGAAGGTGGCATGAGGAATACGGAAAGAGGAGAGGGAGAAAAGCCAGCAGCCTACCCGGCAGAAGTAAACAGGACACTAATAATAATATATCGGTCAAGTGGTTATCAAAACCGACAGATCCGATAAAACAGAGATTAAAAAATTCTTTTAAAAATCAGCGGCCGTCATTCAAGGTGGTCCCAGCTCCTTCCAGAAGTCTTCCTCATACTACCAACTCTGCTGGTGGTCGCTGATTACCGGAGATTTAGATGACAGGAAACGAAATACGTAGAGAATTTCTTGAATATTTTAAAAAACATGATCATCAGATCGTTCGAAGCGCTTCACTGGTGCCCCAGGAAGATCCCACCTTGCTGTTCATCAATGCCGGAATGGTACAATTTAAGCGGGTGTTTCTCGGCGAGGAAAAAAGAAGCTATCTGCGTGCAACCACCTCACAGAAATGCGTTCGGGCTGGCGGCAAGCATAATGATCTGGAAAATGTCGGTTACACCGCCAGACATCATACCTTTTTTGAGATGCTCGGCAATTTTTCTTTCGGCGATTATTTTAAAAAGGGTGCCGTTGAATATGCCTGGGATCTTTTGACCAACGGGTATGGGCTGCCGGCTGAGAAGCTGTGGGCATCTGTCTATCTCGATGATGATGACGCTTACGATCTCTGGCATAAAATGATTGGTCTGCCGGAAGATCGCATCGTGAGATTGGGTGAGGAGGATAATTTCTGGTCCATGGGTGATACGGGACCCTGTGGACCCTGTTCCGAAATTCTGATAGACCGCGGCGAGCAATACGGATGCGGCCGGCCGGAGTGTACGGCTGGCTGCGATTGTGACCGATATCTTGAAATATGGAACCTGGTGTTTATGCAGTTCAACCGGGATGCTGCCGGAAAAATGACGCCTTTGCCCAAACCGAGCATCGATACCGGTTTGGGACTTGAGCGTATGGTGACCATTCTTCAGAATGTGGCGACGAATTATGATACGGATTTAATCCGACCGATCATAAACAAGGCTGAAAATTTGGCTGAAAAACAACTGGGAGAATCACATGCGACCGATGTGGCCTTGAAGGTAATTGCCGATCACAGCCGGGCAGCTGCCTTTCTCATCGGCGACGGTATTTTGCCTTCCAACGAGGGACGGGGCTACGTTTTGCGCCGAATCATGCGTCGGGCGATACGGTACGGACGCAATATTGGACTTAACCGACCGTTTCTTTACCAAACCGCCGAGGTGGTGTTTGACATTATGAAACCGGCTTACCCCGAACTTTCCGAAGCCTCTGCATTTATCACCAGCGTCATAAAAAATGAAGAAATGCGGTTTTTGGAAACTTTGGATACCGGGCTTAAGCTCCTAAACGACTCCCTGACAGATATTAAGGCCAGCGGCGAAGACCGTGTACCCGGCGATGTTATTTTCAAATTATATGACACTTACGGATTCCCGGTGGATATCGTGCAAGATGTCATTCGTGATGAAAATATGAGCCTGGATATGGCGGGATTTGATAAAGCCATGGCCGAGCAGCGATCCCGATCCCGATCCGTGGCTACCTTTGACAAGATCAGCGATGCCTACAAAAATCTTTCGGCCCAGGGCATTCAACCCGAATTCGTTGGATATCAGAACCTTGCCGCCGATTCTAAAATACTGGTCATGGTGGCTGACGGCATTGAGATCAGCGAAGCCACAGCAGACCAAGTTATAGAAGTTGTCACAGAGACCACGCCTTTTTACGCAGAATCCGGTGGGCAGGTCGGAGATGTCGGTACGATATCAGGGACTGGTTTTGAAATGGCTGTAGATGATACCGTTAAAGATCCCACCGGACTTATTATACACAAGGGTAAAGTGATATCCGGACGAATTCAAAGCGGACAACGGGTTAGACTGCTTGTGGACGGTGAACGGAGGCAGGCGACAGCCCTGAATCACACGGCGACTCACATCCTGCACGCCGCGTTGCGGCAGGTGCTTGGAGAGCATGTCAAACAAGCCGGCTCGCTGGTGGCACCGGACAAACTTCGTTTTGATTTCACCCATTTTTCCCAGGTTGAAGATGATATCCTGGATACCATCGAGGACTTTGTCAACCAGCGGATCCGTGAAAACATTGCAACCAACACCCAGGAAATGGATGCCGATGATGCGTTTAAATCCGGCGCCACAGCCCTTTTTGAGGAAAAATACGGTGATCGTGTTCGTGTCGTTTCTCTGACCGATTTCAGCAAGGAGCTTTGCGGCGGAACACATACCACCCGAACCGGTAACATCGGGTTGTTTAGAATTGTTGGTGAGACCAGTGTTGCTTCAGGGGTGCGGCGGATTGAGGCTGTTACCGGAGCAGAAGCTTTGGCATATACCCAGAAGGCATCGAGGATTTTGCAGGATACGGCTCAAATTCTAAAGGAAAAAGTAGACGCCATCCCCCGCAGAGTCCAAAAAATGATTGCAGATATTAAAGCCTTGGACAAAGAGGTGGATCATCTGAAAACAAAGCTGGCCACGGAAAAAGCAGACACGTCCGGGGAGGCCGTAAAATCCATAAACGGTGTTAAAACGATGGCCCGGAAGGTGTCGGCGGAAACGCCGGCTGCCTTGAGGAATATGGCCGATCAGTTTAAGGACAAGCTCAAGTCCGGTATCGTCGTCCTGGGAAGCACGGCCGGCGACAAAGTGATGCTGATTGCCGTCGTTACCAAGGATCTGACCGATCGATATCATGCTGGAAATATTATCAATCAGGTTTCTGCAGTGGTCGGCGGCCGGGGTGGGGGCAGGCCGGATATGGCCCAGGCTGGTGGCAGCCAGCCGCAAAAGCTGGACCAGGCGCTGGAAAAAGCCTATGAGGTTGTCGAGCAAATGAAGAACAATAGGAAGGACGAATGACGAAGGACGAACGTTTGGAACGACGAAGGACGAATTTTGGGATTATGTCGTTTTTTAGTTCTTCCGTTTAGGCCCTTGTCGAGTTTAACCTTACAACATGTTTTCAGAAGTTGAAGGTTTTAGGTGCCAGTGTTCAGTTACCGGATTTAG
>JASFSK010000046.1:0-14474 GCA_050114455.1 Desulfobacterales bacterium
TATAGTTTCAGTTTTACAATGCACAAGCATTATTTTCAATGGTAACGTCAATTATTCAACCTAAGACGTTTCTAATACGCGGGCGCCGCTGGCTGTTTGGTTGTTTTGTGTTTGGTATTTAGCTTTAAGGGTTTCGGGTTTCAGGTAAAGGGCATCTTGTCTGATCAAAAAAAGAAACTTTTTAAGTCAGTTAATCTCTCACAGAGTCCACTAGGTACTCGGAGAATAATCAAAATTTCATTATAGCGTCTTTGCGGCGAAGGCCGGAATCCATTAAATTCATAAAATTCTGGATGCCGGATCAAGTCCGGCATGACAAACTCGGAATTTTTTGCGTAATCAACAAAGTTCTTCTATGTAGTTTCATATAAGTCAAAAGGACTATAAAGGGACGACATTGGAGGAAATGTTTGGAGTGGCGTCATGTCACCGCAGTGGGATGCGGATCGGGCGGCGGATAACAAAAGGTCCACCATGCATGTTGCAATGATCATTTACATTTGATCGGTCGGCTTTTGCATGCTGATGCGTCCCCTGAGTTCGCCGCATACTATGATTAAATCGCTGTTCGATCAGGCGTAATTCAAGAGACGCTAAGCATTCTTACAAACATGCGTAAGTCAAAAAAGCCAGTTGATGGCAGTGTATTTATGCAGTTGAGGCTGCGCGAATCCGCATAAATTCACCCAAATTATCCATCGTCAATAAACCGACCAATTTTCGGTTTAAGGTAACCGGTATGGCATTGCAATCGCATTCTTTGAGTTTGACAACCGCGGTCTCGAGCATGTCGAGGGACTCAATTGTTGAGAAATTCTGCTGCATGGCTGTTCTGACCGAAGAGTGTTTATCACGTTCTGCCAGGGCTTTCATTAAATCCGCTTGGGTCAGAATACCTTCGACACGGCCGTCTGCCACCACCGGAAAGTCTTTCTGAGAGCCGGCCAGTGTGAGTTCGACTGCTCGATCCAGGGTATCATTCCCATCCAAAGTGTTAAAGTTCGTCAACATGGCTTGTCGGACAGGGACGCCTCCAAGAGCGGATTGTAAACTTGCCAAGTTGGCTTCCTGGGCGGCACCAATCCAGACAAAAACTGCGATCAAAATGAGCAGTGGATTGTAGAACAGTCCGATGATGCCCAAGATGACGGCCATAGTCTGCCCGATGGATGCCGCAATTTGCGTGGCTTTTCCATAGTCCAAACGGGTGGCCATAATCGCGCGCAGTACACGGCCGCCGTCCATTGGGAAAGCTGGCAGCATGTTGAAGGCCACGATAAAAATGTTGACGATCATGACTCGCTCAAGAAAAATGCTGTGAGAGGTCGTCAAGGCTTGGGAAGGTTCCGCCAGGGAGATCATTTTTAAATAGATAAAGAGGACTGTGGCAATGCCTATGTTGACCGCTGGTCCTGCCAAGGCGACCCATAACTCTTGCAAGGGATTTGATGGCATTTTTTCCAATCGGGCCACACCGCCAATCGGCAATAGGACGATGTCGCGTGTTTTGATGCCAAATTTTCTGGCTGTCAGGGAGTGGCCAAACTCGTGCAGGATCACACACATGAATATCGCAAGGAGAAATAAGACGCCCATGATGGCAGAAGCCAAGCTTTGGCCCTGATTTAAGTACATGAACATCACCCAGCCGATGAGAAGGAGAAATGTGAGATGCATTTTTACATCAATTCCAAACAATCTTCCAATTTTAACTGTCCATTTCATTTTTGTGCCCTCCAGTAATTTTTAACAGATTCTAATTTAATCTGAAGCTAATGCTTATCGATTTTTTGTCAATATTTTGTCTATTTTTTGACAAATTACGATCAGGCGATAACCTGCCAGCTATTTCGTCCCGAAACGCATGTTGACAGAATTTATCCGTGTCAGTTGATAATACCGCCAGCATGATTATCATATTGGTGTCCAGATTATCCGATAACCTGACAGAAACGAACAGGGTAAACACATCGAGCAGAGGAGGTTAAAATGGCGCTTATCAAGGAAGATTTCGAAAAGGAAACGCTAGAAGCCTGGCGAACCTACACGGCAGCCCTGGAAAAGTCTCTTGAAAAGCTGGAACAAGATATTCAGGAAGCATCAGAAATGTCTGAGACCTGCACTGGGGAATGGTGTGCAGCCACCGAGCATGTGATCGACGAATTGGGAAATGCGCTTTTTTCCATCAGCGAACCGAGATGGTCCGATGATAGTGATACAAAAAAAATAAAATCTCTCAAACGACGATTACATGAGCTGTACAGCAAGTACAAGGGCGTCAGCAGCCCCCAGTAGAGATCTCCAAAATTGAAATTGTTGTGTCAGTTAGTGCAAACGAACACATTGACTTTTAAATTGATTTTTAGTAACCATTCAGTCGTTTAGTTCATTGTTAGAAAGATTTCAATTAGTGGTGGTTCATAATATCGGGTTGTTTTTTCTTCTCCTTTTTTCAGCCATTGATAGTTATTGGACCACCACAAATCCTTTATAACTACTCTGACCGCCCTTTGGACGATTCGGAGATCCTCACATTCTGGAGCGCAAATGCTTTGGAGCCAAAAACTACGAATTTCATTCTTCGTTGCCTCGTTGAGTGAAACGAATTCCTGCCGTCGGGGCCCATAAAACCATCCGACTCGTGCAATCTCCAGGTTTTTGTGTCCATTCCACTTTAATTTATCAACAGTCAACTCGAAAAAACCATACAATGATTGATCTAAATCATTGGGGAATTTAAATCGGTGATAAAATTTTCCACAAATCAAATCCATATTGGTAGATTCTATGACAGCCCAGTCCCGATTGTTTGGGACCTCATAACAGATACATTGCAATGGCCGCAGTGGGGACCGACGGTCAGAGAAGTCGAGTCGGAAGATCGCTTTATCCGAAAAGGAACCAGGGGCCGTGTCAAAACCGCCGTCGGTATATGGCTTCCCTTTGTGATTGTCGAATATATACACATGCGCTTTTGGAGTTGGAAGGTTGGGTCTGTAAAAGCTACCGGCCATAGCATTCGGTCTGCAAAAAATGGAGGATCCCATCTATGGTTTGAGGTGCCGATAATCGCCGCGCCTTACATTCTGGTTTGCCGAATGGCATTAGATCGGATCGAAAAGTTGATGAAAGTTACAAAAAAAGCCCCGCCGAAGTATAAGCGAGGCTAAAAATGTTTGCATGTTTAGCGAGTAATATTAAAGTTGCGTCGGTTCAAAATTGTCAATCAAATATATCGGCAACAGCGCGGGCACAATCCTCTACGTTTTGATCGGGCCCGTCAACTCTTAGTTTAAGGCCTTTAAGGTCGACCTCTGCTAGTAGACAACCTTCTGATTCGACAGTATCTTTTAGCAACCTTATGATCACTTCATCGCGCATTTTACTGTCCATTTGCTATCCTCCCAACTAAAAATCATCCGTATTATGATTATCGATGCAGTTCAGTTTCAATTATGTTTTCCATCTGCATATGGCGAGATCGCCATACGTTGTTTTCGTTGGCAAAATTCTCAATATTGAGATTGGAAAGGTGAGTAACCATTTCCATATCCTCGAGTGCCTTTTCCTCCTGCCCCATCTTGGTGAGGAGGGTTGCTCTGCTGAAGAATGCAGCGCCGTATTCTGAGTCAAGTTCAATGGCCTGGTTAAAATCCCTTAAGGCCTCATCATCATTGCCCGCCATCTCATGAGCTAAGCCCCTGAGATGATAAGATTTTGGGTGTTTACGATCGATTTCAATCGCTCGGCCAAAGTCGTCGACAGCATTTTTAGTGTTACCCGTCTTGAGGTAAACTGAGCCGCGAGCTAAAAAAGCCAGCTTATCGTCGGGGTCCGTTTTAATGATTTCATCTAGCAGGTCGATGCTGATGGATAGCTTGTCCTTCATAAGGTTCGACATTGCATTAGTGAAAAGTTCTTTTTTTCTGTCTATGTCTTTCATTTTGATCTCCTTTTTAGATATTGTGTTTTTGCTCTTGCATGTTCAAACGTTTTAAAACGTTATCCGAAATGATTCAATGCGACAAAATTAAGACAAAATCTATACATGTCAATATCATTCCTGGGATCGCGTAGTTGGTTTATGCTATTTTTCTGCCGTTGGAGCGAGAAAACTCGGGTTTCGCCATATGAGAAGTAAGGACTTTTAATGATGGGCAATGGATAGTTTACGTGGTCAAAAACAGAGATGATTCTGGATTTATGTCTATTTTTTGTTTTGATATTGTTGACATTTTAGAGAGTAGTATTACTGTGACACTAAACGTCGAAATGACTATTTAAAAAATCAAAAAAATGAGAGGATAAAATGAAAAATTTAGCTTTTATTATGATTATGTCAGTATTTCTACTAGGTATCTATGTTAACGGAGCGTTTGCCGGCCATAACTATCACGGATATGGCATGCGCATGAGTGAAATGTCTGACATAGATCGCAATGGGGATGGTAAAATCACTTTCGATGAATTCAGCGCACCGACTGTTGACAGGCTCAAAAGTGGATTCAGAATGCTGGACACAAACAGCGATGAAGTGATTAGCGAAAAAGAGTGGGATGAATTCTTGAAAGTCCATGGATTCGAGAAGAGAAGCGATAGTTAGAAACGTCCGACTGATAGGGAGGGACCTACAGAAACCAATTGTTAATCGCTGAAATTTTCATTCCCTCCCATCAACGGAACTACAGGGTCAAGACTAAATTACCTTGCAGCTCAACGATATGACGTTGCTAAACGAGTGACGTCGATTAACAATCCAGCATGGAGATTCTAAAATGAAAATTGAATTTGAAAAAAATGTCATTGGAACATCTCTGGAGGTCTGCGGGCTATCACCCGCAACCGGCTTCAAACGAGATGGAAGTTGTCGTGCGGCCAAGGTGGATTTTGGTGTCCACGGAGTCTGCAGCGAAGTCACAGAAGAGTTTCTACGCTTTACCAAGAACCGTGGAAATGATCTTTCAAGCCCCAACGAGATGTATGGATTTCCAGGTCTAAAACCTGGAGATAGATGGTGTTTGTGCGCTTCGAGGTGGCGTGAGGCTTTCGATCAGGGTGTGGCTCCGCCGGTTTTCCTGTCGGCGACCAACGAGGGGGTGTTGAAGTATATTGATTTGAAGGATTTGCTGACCAACGCCATCGATGCCAAACACTAACCAGATGCGATTGCGAAAAAATTGTCGATGGATTATTAAATACAGTATGGCAAATAGACACTTTTTGATGTCAAATCGCAGCTCTATTTCTAATGGATGCCGTGATGAAATAAAGTTTGGTTATTGACAGTCGAAATTGATTACCGTAAATAGCTAACATCTAAAATCTAAAATTAGTTGGCGCAATCTTTTTTTGTCGGCCGGTCAATTGTCAAATTATTCCTAAACCAACCAGGGCAAAGTGTGATTGAATGGAGCTGGGTCTCAAATCCGTTAATAACCAGATATTAGTCATTATACTCGCTGCTTTGGTTGTTCCGTCTCCCCCCCTAACATTTGCTCAGGATCGTGGTGGTCTTATGGTCCAGCCCGCAAGACGAAGTATTACGCTAAGTGGCTACACCCGAAGTCAGACGACCGTTATGCTTTCGTCGGAAGTTGACGGAAGGGTTGTCAACGTAAACTACGATGATGGGCAGGTCATCGACAAAATGCCGTTTCTGACCATCGATTCCACGTTTATTGATCTGGATATCATAAGTACCCGACATACCCTTGACCAGCTCAAAATAACCCAGAAAAAACGCCGTTCCAAGGTAAACTTTCTCAAAAAGGAGTTTCGCCGCATTGAAAATCTCTTCAGGCGCGGCAGCTCGCCAGAGTCGAGGCTGGACACGTCCCGCGAGGATTTGGATCAGGCGCGGTTTGACCTCAAGGCTGTTGGCGTAGAAATCGCGATTGCCCAAACTCATCTTAAGGAACTGCGCGAACGCAAACGACGGCATACAATCGAGGCGCAGCCCGGTTGGATAGTGGTCGCCAAGCTGATCGAAGCGGGTGAGCTTGTTACCGTAAACACCCCCGTTGCCCGTATCGCCGATTTCAATCATCTTGTCGTGCCGCTGTCAGTTTCGGCCAAAGAACTGGCTGCCATTCAGCAGCTCGCCCCTGAATTTGAAGTATTATTGGACGGAAAACCTGCCCGGGCAGCTGTGAATTGGATCAATCCCGAGTTTGATGAAAAAACACGCAAACTAAACATAGAACTGATTATGCGCAGTTACCCAGGACCAAAACGAGGGGGCCTGACATGCCGGCTCTCACTCGAAACAACCACGGAGGGCGTGTTGGTGCCCAAACAGGCGGTCGTTAATCGTTATGAAAACCCAAGAGTTTTTCTGAGTGAATCCGGTGAGGAAATTAAAGTCCTGGTACTTGGTCAGACGAAAGATCACCTGATCATTGCCGAAAATCCTCGTTTATCGCCGGGAACGCGGTTGCGCGATCGGCCTGCACCTCGACTGGAGTTGGATCGGGGACCCTGACCCACCAATATCGTTTCCCTCCGTTAGGTCCGTCACATAATGCACGACCGGACTGATAGAGACAGCGCCCGGTTTTTTGTTCGGGTGACGGCAAAAATTTCGCTGTTCTGAGCAAGCCTTACAATGAGATCCGTTGTCCAATTTTCAATCAAACAAACGGTGCTTCTGAATGTCGTCTTCGTTATCCTGGTCGTCGCCGGGGCTTTCAGCATCTTTACAACCCCGCTGGAAAATATGCCGGTTGTCGACATGGGCAACGTGTTTATCAACACAGTTTACTACGGTGCATCGGCAGATGATGTTGAGCAACTGGTCACCGCCGAAATAGAAGATGCACTGGACGGACTGGAAGACGTCGAATACATCAAATCCGATTCCTACCGTAACTTTTCGTCGGTGGAGGTTAAGTTTCTGGATGATTCAGACTATCGTTTCCGATACGATGAATTGCGTTTCAGGATTCTAAACATCAAGGATGAACTGCCACCGGATGCAGACGAATCCACCTTTATGTATCTGGATACCAATGCCTGGCTGCCGGTGGTGATTGTCAATATCACGGGGGATCTGTCCCAGCGCAGTTTGGAGCGCTATGCCGAAGAGCTTCGTACCAGCCTTTTGACAATTGCGGATGTTCGCGATGCTAAAATTGAGGGCGAATACGAAACCGAATTTCATGTATCACTGGATCCGGCCAATTTGCGTCGACTCGGTATCACATTCCAGCAGGTCGTCGATGCCATCCGTTCTGCGAACACCAAAATACCCACCGGTCGCTTTCGAACCCTCGAATTGGAATACATGCTCGATGCCGGCGACCGCTTGAATTCACAAGAAGAGGTCCTAAATACGGTTGTCCGTCGGGATGGCGACGGCAATTTCGTGAGGGTCCGTGATCTCGTCACCAGTGCCCGCTTGAGCCACCGCGACCCTTCGGTCATTCCATCCGTCAATGGTCAAAGCACCGTGCGATTACCGGTCACCAAGGAAGAAAGTGGCAACGCCATTGAAATTTCCGAGGCCGTCAAAAAAGTGGCCCGGGAATTTGAAGCCAAACATGCCCGCGACGGCATTCAGGTTGTTTTTACCAACGATTCCACCATTGAAATCAATGATTCGCTCAATACGCTGGGCGGGAACTTGATCCTCGGCATGGGTCTGGTAACAATCGTTCTGTGGATCACCTTGGGGTTTCGCAATGCCATGCTGACGGCGATCGGCATACCGTTCGCTTTTTTGTGCAGTGTGATGATGATGAAGCTGACAGGGGTGTCGTTGAACAGCATCAGCCTGTTCGCTTTTGTATTGGTAACCGGTATTATGGTGGATGATGCGGTCATTATCGTTGAGAACATTTATCGCCATTTTCAGATGGGGAAGTCAAGGAGATCGGCCGTCATTGACGGTACCGCTGAAGTGATGCTGCCGGTCATCGCCTCGGCACTGACGACTGTTCTGGCCTTTATTCCCATGCTGATGATGACCGGCTCCACCGGTGATTTTTTTGCCTACATTCCTAAAACCGTTACCTACGCTCTGCTGGCCTCTTTGATTGAGGCCTTGTTCATTTTACCGATTCATTTTCTGGATTGGGGCCCCAAAGAAGGCTCCCAAACCACCGCCAAACGAAGAGATGACGACTTCGAAGATCCGTTTGCCCATCTGGAAAGCGGCCTGTTTGCTCCCTTCTGGCAAGCCTACCGTTGGGCAGTTGAAAAAATTCTGGATCACAAAATCATTTCCTTTACCTTGATGACGCTGCTTCTCACCGCCTCCGTCGGGATTTTGGTATTATCGGCCAGCGGCGTGCTGCCATTGATCAAGGTCGAATTTTTTCCGGGCAACTACTTCCGCTATCATGTGACGGTAACGACACCGGTGGGAACCGCTATTGAAAAAACAGATGGAATCGTCCGTGAATTGTCCGACTTCATTATGTCCCTGGGAGCCGGTCAGGCCCATTCAACCTCGGGCAGTGCCGGATATTACGAAGATGAGGACTACGCCCGTCACGACGGCAGCCATTTCGGCCAGATTGTGGTAACCCTGCCGGAAGCCAAGGTCCGTGATTTTCCGGAAAATCCTTCCAACGATCCCCAGCAGCATCTAAGTTTTATACGCCGCAAGCTGGCGGAGTTTGTTCAACAGAAATATCCTTCCGATGATTTGGTCCCCATCGTCAGGGTATTCAAGGAAAGTGACGGTCCCCCCACCGGCAAGGCCGTTAACATTCGGGTAACGGCGATTTCGCTGGAAAAGGCGGTCAATGCCGGCAGCCGACTGATGTCCTTCATGCGACAAAGCCCGGAGCTCGCCGATATTGTCGATCTGGCCGACAACCAGCCGAATTTCCACAAGACATTTAAATTTGTTCCCCGGCAGGAAGCCGTTTTCGAATTCGGGTTGCAACCTGCCACGGTCACCCAAATGGTAGCAGGAGCCCTGAACGGCCAGTATGTCGGTAAGTTTCGCACAATCGATGAAGAAGTCGATTTAATGGTGCGAATTGCCCGTACCGCAGATACGGGCAATATTCGAGGTAGCGGCTTGGCCGAACCCTTGGACATTTTAGGGATTCCGGTGGTCGAAGACAGCACCTCTCCAGTTCTTTTGCGGGATCTAATCGAGGTCAAACCGGTCTTTGAGCCCGATGTGAATTCACGCTATAACGGCAAGCCCACCATTACGCTGACTGCCGATATCAAACCTGGCTCTCGTCTTTCTCCAGCCCGGGTCCAGTTTCTGGTAAATGAGTATGTAAAATCTAATGCCGATGAGTTCAGCGGTATTACACTTGCCTATGGCGGTGAATTCGAATCCACAAGCAAATCATATGCATCGCTGACCATGGCGTTTTTTATTGCCCTGCTCGCCATTTATATGGTACTCGCCACCCAGTTCAAGGACTATATTCAACCGGTGATAATCATCTCGTCGGTTCCCATGGCCCTGATCGGTGTGGTTTTCGGCTTGCTGATCACCCGTACCACCTTCACCATTGGCAGTTTTTTGGCCATTATCGGATTGGCCGGTCTGGCCGTCAACGACTCGCTGCTTCTGATCGATTTCATGAATGTGCGGATGCGCCGGGGAAAGCCATTGCGTCAGGCAATCATTGAATCTTGCGCAGCCCGGATGCGTCCGGTTCTGATCACCACTGTCACAACCACCCTGGGGCTTTTGCCGATGGCTATTGGAATTCCCAACAAGTCAATATCATGGTCTCCAATGGCCATAGCTTTTGTGTCGGGTTTAATCAGCGCAACCGTTTTAACGCTGTTAATTACCCCGGCAAATTACGAAATATTCGAACAAATGAAAGCGTTTCTAAGGAAAATTTTCAATCGTGGCGCAACAGGTGGTGAATTGACCCAAAATACTAAATAATATCATTAACTTAACAAACCATTCAACCAATAAACTACTCAACGAGTTCGGAACTTTATCATGAACAATTTAAAATCAAAGCAACTATCACTTTATTTTTGTATTTTAATGGGTGTGACGCAGGCACAGGCGAGAGCAGCGGATGGACCTGAAAAATTTACGCCCTGTCCGGATTCACCCAACTGCGTCTCGAGTCAAGCCACCGATAAAACACACTTTGTCGAACCGCTGCATTATTCCGACAGCACTGCCGATGCCAGGCAAAAACTCATCGACATCCTGGAGGGTACCCAGCGGGTGCGATTGGTGAAGGCTGAGGCGGATTACATCCATGCTGAATTTCGGTCTTCCGTGTTTCGCTTTGTCGATGACGTCAAATTCTGGTTTCCGCCCGACAGACCCATTATTCATGTCAAATCCGCTTCTCGTACGGGCTACTACGACTTCGGGGCCAACCGCCGGAGGATCGAACGATTGCGGGAAGCGTTTAAGAAATAAGGACGGGGGATCGTATGAACATCTCATTTTATCTGAAGCTTTATTTGCTAACCGTTCCTCTCTTTTTCATCATAGACCTGATCTGGCTGGGGATTGTGGCGAAAGGATTTTACCAGAAACATCTTAGATACATTCTCAGTCCGAATGTCAACTGGACGGCCGCGATCATTTTCTATTTGATCTATATTGCCGGAATTCTGGTATTTGCCGTTGTTCCTGCAGCGTCCAAAGATTCACTGCGATACGCCGTTGGGTGGGGAGCGCTTTTCGGCTTTTTCACCTATGCGACCTATGATTTAACCAATCTGGCTTTGCTCAAAGATTGGCCACTGAAGATCGTGGTTGTCGATATCCTGTGGGGTGTCGTTCTTTGTTCTGCTGTCGCAGCCCTAAGCTTCTATATCGCCAAATGGCTGCTTTAGGGATGCTCTTGCACCGCAAAGGTGCAAGCCTTGAGATGGCATAACACTTTAATATTGCATATAAATTAATGATGCTCGCATTCCTTGACAAAAAATAGCAAACTCATTAGATTCTGTTGTAGCAAATTTTTGGAATTTTTTAGGGACCATCGCTGTGAAACCATCTGAAAATACACCCAGTGCACGTGCAGTTGATATTATTGAAAGCCGCTCGCCGGCTGGTAAAAATGAATCTGTTCATGGCTGGCATAACTTGCTTAAAAAAATGCTTCATCAAATGACGCCCTATCTGAGAGAAAGTCATTTGATTACTTTTCAATCCCTGACAGATCAGGAGGTCGAATTTTTCGAACGGCTCATTAAAAAAATATCGGTGCCGCCTTCCGTAGCCGCCATCTATGTGCCGCCGAGTGTTCGCCATCAGATGCTGTACGACAGACCGGTTGGTGAGCCCCAACCCATTGCCGAACATTCATCCGATAACCCGCCGGATGACGGCATCGTTCTCGCCTGCCGAAAGACTGATATTGATATTGTGGTGAATGCGCTGTTGGCCAAACCGCCGTTTACCCCGGCGATTGACGTGTATGATAACGGCCAGCTTTTAGCAGGATATATGTACAACACCATCGACGAATGCATTGTGGACCTCTCGAGAGTATTCCAAATCCATCTTCAGACTGGCGACGATCAAGATTGACACCGGATCGGGTCGCAATTTTTGCAGATTCCTATCAGTTCGGCATATGACTCAAGATTTAAAGCTACGACGAAAATGGACCTTTCGTGCCCATGGAAGGCAGATGGTCTTTGTTAAGAGAACCTTAGAAAGCGAAATTCACGTTCTGACGAAGGCATTTCTTTGGGCGCTTTTCCTGCCGGATTATCCAAACATATCTGTAGAGATCCGGATCGGGGATCGTTTTAAACCGGACCTGGTGCAGTTGGATGATCGTCTCAGACCTATATTCTGGGCCGAAGCCGGCCGGGTCAGCCAGAGAAAAACAAAATCATTGATCCAGCGGTTTCGGTCCACGCATTTGGTGTTTGCCAAATGGGATGTGAAATTGGAACCATTACAGAAAATGATGGAAAGGGAATTGAAATCCATTCGGCGCACAGCCCCTTTTGATTTAATCTCTTTTCCTGCCGGAAGCGACGAACGTTTCATCGGTAGAAACGGTGTCATTGATATTACCTTCAATGATGTCTATCGCGTTCGCTGCTGAAAACTTTAAAATCAAACCAACATACCGCATTTTTATTGAAATTTTTCGTCGGGTGTGTAATCCATTAAACCTTATGATGATTCGCTACGACCCATATCAGGTATTTCGTTCCAGCAAAACACCGGCCGGTCTTTATGCCCGCCAAAAGTGGCTGGGGGAGTCCGAGAATCAGCAATGGAAAATAGATTTTAAGGAGACGGTGAGCGCGCTTTCGGCAAATCAATTGTCAAACGGCTCATGGGACCACGACCCGGTGGCTACCATTAGACATTTGTTCGGGCTTCACCTGACCGTGCGATCAACCACTGAAGGAATAGATGCCGCCCTGAGCTGGCTTCTGGAAAAAATTGACCTTCAGAATCAAAGGATCCGCGTCAACGGCGAAGATGCCGCCATTGAAGATGATCTCACAGGGCTTCCATTCATCCCCAGCCGCCAGGATATGTTTATAACCGGTGCCGGCCTTTTTTTGGCTTCTATATTCGGCCGCGAAGATGATCCTACCGTGCTATCCATTTACCGCCAGTTGAGCGTTGAGGGTAAAAAAAATAAGGGCCGCTGGATTGACCGCGCCTCATCCCATAATATTTTTCGCGCCATGGTGGTGCATCCGATTTTCGCCAGAGACAAGGCCACAGCATTGGCGGTTGAAAACATTACCGACTTAATAGACGAGCAGGGCCATTGGGGAAGCAACGTGACGTTTTACCAGACACTGAATGCCCTTGCCCATTTGAGCTTTTCTCAGGTGGAGCCTCTGTTGGAAAAGGCTTTTGCGCGCTTAATCGAAAGTCAAAATAAAGATGGGTCCTGGAGCCGTTCGCAACCGGAGTGGAACACTTTTTTGGCCGTTCACGCACTTAAAAACAAGGGGCTTCTGTGAGTGTTTTCACATCTTCAGCGTAATTTCGGGTAAACTACTGAATCCGTCCCCGAACAGGTGCTTTCCAACTAAAACAGCCGAATATTAGGCTTTCGAGATTAAATTAAAAAGGCTACAAAGTTGGTGGCGTCAGTCCAATTATAGTTTGCTCAAATACTAACTTGCCCCTTGCAACTTTGTAGCCAAAAAAACTTTCAATCAACCCGCATCGTATTATTAGGAGGATTTGAATATGAATATCAATAAAATTTTGTGGCCGACCGACTTTTCAGAGAACGCAGCCCAGGCACTTCCGGTCGTTACCACAATGGCTCAAAATTTTCAGGCTGAGATCCACATACTCTATGTATTAAAAGATTACCCGGCATTTGGCGCATCCTATGGCGACTATGATCCCGCCGATATCCAGAAAATGCAGGATTGGGAAAAACAAACCGCGCACTCGCGCCTTGACGAAATATGTGAAAAGTTTCTGAATGAATGCCCGCTGTATATTCGCCACATCAGTGTCGGCGAGCCTTCGGCAGAAATCCTCAAATTAATCAAAGATGAAGACATCGATCTAATTATTATGGCCAGCCGGGGCAGTGAATCCCATTTCGATTTCGGCAGCGTGGCCGATCGGGTCATCAAATGCACCTCTACCCCAACTTTGATTGTGCCTGTTTAATTTAATAGGATGTCTAGCATCTGCAAATCATGGATACCACATTAAATCTTGTTTTAATGCTATCGAAACTAATTTTAAGCCTCAATTTTCAGTTGTCAACAACCTGTCATTTATAGCGGTTGTCCCAAATATGTTCCGTTTGGTCTTGGCATCTGCCATGTGAAAATGAAATTGCATGACGGTAAGTTACATGAAATTTGTAATCTTTTCTAAATTAAGATTGTAATAGCCTATTCTACAATTTCAAAAGCTACTAATTTGGTGTAAAATTTTGTCCATTAACTCAAATTACGAGATTTAATTCCACTTTATAACTAACCAGAGATAAAGGATTTTATTAATGAGAACTAAGCGAAATATCAAATTATCAAAAATTTTGAGGGGGTGGGGATTTAGCATTTTAATCGCTCTATTGATTGGAACGTCTTTTAAATCAGCAATAGCAGATTGGAATGATATACCATCAGGTTCGATGAGACCAACAATATTAATAGGAGATCGAATTTTTGTAAACAAGTTAGCGTATGATCTTAAGGTTCCGTACACAAGTTTACATCTTGCAAAATGGTCTGATCCTAAACGCGGAGATATTGTTGTATTTTACTCTCCTAAAGACGGTACCCGTCTTATCAAGCGCGTTGTTGGTCTTCCGGGAGATACCTTGGCCATGCGCCGAAACAGGCTTTTCATTAATGGGCAATTTGTAAAGTATTATCCACTTCCCCAAGAATCCTTAGATCAGGTCGAAGTTGACCATCAGTCAAGCAATGTTTTGTTCAATGAAATGCTCCCGGGGAAAAAGCATACTGTCATGTTTTCACCATCAGGACAATCTCTACATACATTTAGGCCAGTAACAATACCGAGGGGGAAATATTTTATGATGGGGGATAATCGCGACAAC
>JASFSK010000047.1:0-14429 GCA_050114455.1 Desulfobacterales bacterium
CGCTTGCTTGTGCGGCGTAGTAAACTACGCCTCCGCACAAGCGCTTGATTTCCTTGACCTTGGGCAAAAATCCGCATTTCTGGATTGGAAACACCAAAAGGTGCCCGTCTCTGATAAAGGACTTTTACGGACGGGCACTACCTAGCTAATCCGCTGATTTGAAATGCGATCAGCCGGATCGACGCAAAGAAAATTTGAAAGAAAAACGAACGGCACGAATTGGGGTCTATTCAGCAGTGCATGCTGAACGAGCGCTCAGTCTCCTACCATACCATGTCTTTTTTTTTCTTGTCAATCTGTTTTTCCATCTCAACTGCTAAACTGCTAACCTGTTATACCCATTAAATATTTTGATCAAGTCAGGAAAAAATAGTAAAACTGTAAAATATCTGTCTGGGGTGTTGACAAAAAGTGAATGTTGCAGTAAAAAAAAATATTATGAGCGAGCGCTCGCTCATATTGGTCTGTTTACCAACTTAATGCCTAATTATCAAGTCGCTGGTACTTTGGTTCCATCACCGGGGAGGAATAAATGCAAGACAATATTCTGTTGGCGGAGGAGGATGCCGGAATCTTAACGTTGACACTGAATCGGCCGGACGTTATGAATTCCTTTAATTTTCACCTGCTGCACGCTCTGCGAGACCAGATAGATGCCGTCCGGTTTAGAAGCGATATTCGGGTTGTTCTCATCACCGGCAACGGTCAAAAAGCGTTTTGCGCCGGTGCCGACCTGAAAGAGCGCGCCACCCTCAAGCCGGAGCAGGTCAAAGAATTCATTTTTACAATTCGCAATCTTTTTACCTCCATCGAGCAGTTAAACAAACCAGTCATTGCGGCTGTGAACGGTATTGCCCTGGGCGGAGGCACAGAGTTGGCCCTGGCAAGTGACATTCGTATCGCCTCCAGTAATGCCAGTATGGGGCTTACCGAAACACGGTTGGCGATCATCCCGGGGGCCGGTGGGACCCAGCGCCTGCCTCGATTGGTAGGCAAAGGTAAGGCCAAAGAGCTGATATTTACCGGCAAGCGGGTAGACGCCCAGGAGGCACTGGAGATCGGACTGGTGAACAAGGTCTGTAACCCAAAAGACCTGCTCGACGAATGTAAAAAAATGGCAGCCATGATCTGTGAAACCGGACCGATTGCCATTGAACAGGCCAAATATGCCATTAACTACGGAATGGAAACCGACATGCACACCGGCCTTGCAATTGAGTCGAATGCCTACTGGGTGTGCATCCCTACCGATGACCGCTTGGAAGGCCTGGCGGCTTTTAAGGAAAAAAGGAAACCGGTGTATAAAGGGAAATAAAAGAATGGCGAAGGTCGATTGACGAATGACGAATGTTGGAAATCGCTTCGCTCCGTCGATTTATCCATTACAAATATAGGAATCCTGCAGTCGTCATTTGACGTTCATACTACGGATCTATTCATCGATAACGCTACTGTTATCAGCGCATCTTATGTGATTCTATATAAAATACCAACGAAGGAGGTTTGATTAAGTCATGACAGAATACGATTATTGGAAAATCTTTCCGAGAATGCCCAAAAAGGTCACCCTGGGTGACATCACCGTCCGGGATGGGTTTCAGCATTTGGAAAAATTCATTTCCACCCGGGCAAAAATCTTCTACGCCGAGGAAATGATCTTTGCCGGGTGCCGGAATTTAGAGGTGACCAACTTGGGCAACCCTTATCTCATGCCGCAGTTCAGCGACGCTGAAGACGTATTGGCGCATCTGCGCAGCGACCGTTTCAAAACCCGCTGTCAAAAACGGGGCGTTGATCCGGACGACCTAACCATCACGGCCGTGACCATCCGAGAGCCGTCGGTGGACCGGGCCATCGAGCTGGCCCAAAAGGGTGTCGGGCCGGACCGATGCCTGATGATGGTCTCAACTGAGGAAGAGCATCACTTCGCCAACTCCGGCCTCACCCTGCCGGCGTACTGGAAGGAGTGTGAAAGCGCCATCCGTAAATGCCGGGATGCCGGCCTGCAGATGTGCGGCACCGTCAGTACCATCTGGGGCAGTCCGATCGCAGGCGCTACCGAACTCAAAGATGCGGTGGAGTTCACCAAACGCTGGCTGGAGATCGGCGCCACAGATATCGAACATGCCGACCACGACGGCAGCGCGTCGGCACCGGAGGTTTTTCGGTATTTTTCCATGATTCTGGATGAAATTCCGGACACATCCGTCCATATCGCGCACTTTCACGAAACCAAACGGGTGGCGTCGGCATCGATATTGGCGGCACTCCATGCGGGCATCTGCCACTTCGAAGGAACTTTGGGCGGCCTGGGCGGACAGCCGGCCAATTTCCTGGACGACTGCCCTGTGCCGGGAACCGGCGAATACTACTATGAAGATCCCCGTTACGTCGGGTTGACCTGTTTCGAGGACATGCTGGTGCAGATCGACGAAATGGGCATCGAACACGGCTACAATGTGGACCGTGTGCTGTGGCTGGGACGCCAGCTGGAACGAACCGTCGGACAGCGCCTGAGAAGCGAGGCGGTGATCAACGGGCGTACCCTGAAAGAAGGGCACCCTAAATTTGCCCGCCCGGGACTGGCAAAACTCAAAGAGAAATTTGGGGAGGATCCGTCCCAATTAATGCCCAAGGAATGGGCCGAAAAATCGGTGCTGCCTGAACAATATCGGCCGTGATCAATGCTTATAAAGAATTAAAATAGGATTTGACATCCGCTTTTATTTGCAGGCATAATAGGTTGATAAATTTTAAAAATCAGCGGCCGCCGGCAGATGGCCTCACTCAATCCCCCAGCCTTAATGGTGGTCGCTGATTTTGGATTTTTGCTTCCCATCAATTCCGGTAGCGGGACAATTCCACAGGACGCAGGAACTACGAGTTCACTTCCAACTCATAGGCCAAAGGGTCCGGAGGGGAGACCGCTGCGCCAAGACCGGCTCGCCCGGGTTAGGAAGGCTCGGCATGAAATTTATCGTCACCGGCATTGCCGCAATTCTTGCTGCCTTTGCAATCGGCTGCGCTCCTACCAAAACCGTCCAGCATCGCGTGACGTATGATTATGATGTAAGTGTCGACTTCAACCGTGTAAAAACTTATGAATGGGTATCCTTGCCGGGAACATTGCGTATCGATCAATTCAATCGGGTCCGGATACAGGATGTTGTCGACAAACAGCTGACTTCCAAAGGCTTAACAAAATCGCGGCGAGACCCTGATGTATTTTTGGTCATGTATGGGGGAGATCGTAAAGCAGTTGATATGACCGTGATGATGGATTATGAAGTCTACACGATTGGAAGACTGAAGCTGGCCCTCTATGATGCAAAATCCAACGAGGAAATCTGGTGGGCGGAAACCAGGGCCGATTTATTTCATCATATGACCCCTGAAGAAAAAGACAAGATGATCGCGTTTGCCGTCCATCGAATTCTTGGATATTATCCTCCCGTACCTTAACCTGAGCATGCCATGGATTAATTTAAGTAATCCACCCACTGCCAGCGAGTTTTGCAGCCTGTGTCTACGCACTTTAAATTTCCCTGTTTGAGGGCAATATCGAGAGTTCCCAAAAGCATTTCCGGTTTTACATCAATCGAGTCGATGAGTCGGTCTGAGAGTAATTTAAGGTTGTCTTGGGTTTTCTCCGGCCGGTTACCATTGGTCCAGGAGCCCTTCTCCTCGATTAGGCCTTTCATCATCAGATCGTAAACCAATACGATTCTCTCTAGATTTTCAATCTCCCGAATTTCCGCAAGGCTCGCTTCCTTGGTTTCCATACGCGCTATAATACCGGCCAGGTAGTCATCATATTCCCGTTCCCACTCGATGGCAATTTTATCGAGTGTCTGATGACTAACAGCGGATGTCTCCACAATGGCCCTGTTGGCATGGTATCGAGACCAGTCATCGGTTAATATTTTAATACCGTAGTCGCCGCTGTATGCGCGAATTTCAGTACCGGGAAACGGCGCCAGCAGATGAAAACCGAAAGACAGTCCCCGCTTTTTTAAATAATTGCCAAATTCCATGGTTTCTTTGATGGTTTCCGGGGTTTCCCCCGGAAGCCCGAGAATAAAAGAGGCAAAAGGCGTGACTCCCGCCCTTTGACACATGTTGACGGCATCTTCAACCTGTTGGCGGGTAATTCCTTTTTTGATGGTTTTCAAAATTTGCGGATTGGCGGATTCAATGCCGAAGCTCACCGCCGTGCAACCGGCGGCTTTCATTTTTGACAGGAGAGTTTCTGATATCGTGTCCACTCTTGCAAAAGAGGTCCATTTAAACTGCAATCCCCGCTTAAGGATTTCATCACAGACCGCCTTGCAGTGGTTATTATTGGCAGTGAACAGATCGTCGGCAATATTGATCTGATGAAAATTCAAAGAAGCCAAGTATTCGAGTTCATCGACAATTTTTCGAGCACAGCGATACCGCACCCTGGCACCCACCATTTTGCGACCGACACAGAATATGCATTTGTAGGGACAACCGCGACTGGTAGTCAGACTTATGGGCATCCCGAGTGCACGGTAGCGGCCAAGCGGAAGGAGGTGTCGATCCGGGACCGGTAATTTATCCAAGTCTTCGATGGGCCCTCTTCGTTCGGTCAAGCAAATATTTTTATCCCAACGATAAGCGATGCCCTTGACTTCGGACCAGGCTGATTTTCGGTTTGCCAACCGTACCAACTCGACAAACGTGCGTTCACCTTCGCCGATGACAATGACATCCAGGGCCGGATAGGCAGACAGCGTTTCACGGGCACAAAACGATACGTGGGGACCGCCCATAACCGTCAGGATGCCCGGATCGATGCATTTGATGTCCGCCATGATTTTAGCGGCATGGTCAAAGGTCATGGTGACGGCGGTAATGCCGGCGACCTGCGGGTTGAATTCATCTAACAGGTTTTGCAGCATGGCGCGGCTGTAGGGGAAAACAACCAGATCGAGGATTTTTACCTGAATCCCGACCTCTTTCAACGCCGCGGCCAAATAGGCCAGCCCCAGAGGCGGGGAAGGGGTTTCGGAGATAGGGTAGAAGGGGTTTATGAGAAGGACTCGCATAATATTTTAAAATGGACACTTTAAAAAGCACACTTAATAAACTTCAAGGCTCGTAATTTAAAAAAAATGGGGACCGGAAGAGGTATCCGGACCCCATTCAATT
Source organism: Desulfobacterales bacterium (assembly GCA_050114455.1). Lineage (GTDB taxonomy): Bacteria > Desulfobacterota > Desulfobacteria > Desulfobacterales > JAFDCJ01 > JAFDCJ01. Next base: position 5,176 of record JASFSK010000047.1, read on the forward strand.
GTCAGTGTGCAATGATTCTAGAATAAACCGCTAACCTTACCCGTTTCCACATCCACATCCACCCTTCTGAAAGCCGGGTTAGAGCCGGTTCCCGGCATCAGGCTGATGGTGCCGGCGCAGGGGCAGAGGAACTTGGCGCCGGAGTAGATCAGCACGTCGCGAACCGGCAGCCTCCATCCTTCGGGCACTCCCTTGACGGTTCTATCATGGCTGAGGCTCTCATGCGTCTTGACCATCATGGTGGCGAAGTCGGCGTACATGGGATCATCTTCCAGCATCTTGGCTTTGGCGTTGGCTTCGGGAGACCAATCCACGCCCTCGGCACCGTAAACTTCCTTGGCGATGATATCCACGCGGTCGCGCAGCTTCATTTCCAGTGGGTAAAGGAATTTGAAGTCGTTTTCCTCTTCACAAGCTTCGATGACGGCATCGGCGAACTCCAGGGCACCTTCGCCGCCCAGTTCCCAGTGCTTGGACTCGGCGCAGCGGGCACCGGCAGCCTCGGCGGCTTTGCGTATAACGGCGCATTCGGCGTCGGTGTCAGTGTAGAAGCGATTGATGCAGACCACCGGGTTGATGCCGGCCTTGCGGATGGTGTTGATGTGATGCACCATGTTCGCGCAGCCCTTTTCCACCCACTCCAGGTTCTCTTTGGTGTATTCGTCTGGCAGGGCTTTACCGGTCACGACCGTGGGGCCGCCGCCGTGCATTTTCAGGGCGCGGATGGTGGTGGTCAACACCGAGACGTGCGGCTTGAGGCCGGAGAAGCGGGACTTCACGTTCCAGAACTTCTCGAAGCCGATGTCGGCGCCGAACCCGGATTCGGTCACGTGGTAGTCGAAGAGCTTCAGGCCGACGCGGTCGGCGATAATGGAGCTCTGACCCACGGCGATGTTGGCGAACGGTCCGGCGTGCACCAGGCAGGGATTGTACTCGGCCGTGCACATCATGGTCGGGTTGATGGTCTGGCGCATGAAGGCCGTCATGGCGTTCCCCACTTCCAGGTCGCCGGTGGTCACCGGTTTGCCGCTCTTATCAAAGGCTACGGTAATATTGTTGAGCCGCTCTTTCAGGTCGGCCAGATCCCGAATAACCGACAGGATCGCCATACACTCGGAACCCACCGCAATGCCGAATTTGGACTGCATGGTGAAGCCGTCCATACGGCCGCCGAGGCCGATGACGATGTTACGCAAGGCTTGGGCGCAGAAGTCGATGATCCAACCCATTTCCACGCGGGTGGGATCGATGTTCAGGCGGGGCATGCCGGTCAGGCGCTGCAGTTGTTCATCATTGTAATTGCGCTCATGCTGCATGCGCGCGGTCACGGCCACCATGGCCAGGTTGTGGGCGTTCATGATGTCGTTGATGTCACCGGTGAGTCCCAGGGAGAATTCGGTCATGGGAATCAGCAGGGAGTTGCCGCCGCCGGCCGCTGTACCCTTGACGTTCATGGTGGGGCCGCCGGAGGGCTGCCGCAGGGCACCGCCGACGTTGACGCCGCGCTTGCCCAGACCTTCCATCAAACCGCACGAGGTGGTGCTTTTCCCCTCGCCTAGCGGGGTCGGGGTGATCGCGGTTACCTCGATGTACTTTCCGTCGGGCTTGTCCTTGAGCCGATCGATGATCTTGAGAAAATCGAGCTTGCCCAGCCGGCCCATGGGCAGCATTTCGTCTTTTTCCAGACCCAGTTTCTCGCGCCAATCGTCCGGGGTCGGCATGTTCTTTTCGGCAGCTTCGGAAATCTGCCAGTCTGCCATTTCGACTGCATTGTAGGGCATTTTAAAATCCTCCTTTCAAATAATTGTGTTGGAATACAAAATTTTTGCTAAATTGCTGGGTTTCCGTAATGCTCATGGAACACCATGAACAGGACCGTATCAACCAATACGTCGTGGGAATCAGGTTGATAAATCCGACAACATTCTGATAACATATGAAAAATTTCCTATATCATTTGACTTTGATTATTGCAAGCGATTTGTTGATTTAGCATGCATTTGTCAACAGAGAATTGTCACTTCCCATTCAGAATTTCAGCCGTCCGAGCGTTTTGCAGCTGATGCAGCTTGTGGTAAAAGCCTTTGCGTTGCATCAATTCGACATGGTCGCCGGTTTCGATGATTCTGCCGCGGTTTAACACGATGATTCGATGGGCATTGCGGACCGTCGACAGACGATGGGCGACGACCAGGGAGGTTCTGTTTTTCATCAAAGTTTCGACAGCCTGCTGGATGGCCAATTCAGTCGAGGAATCGATGTAGGAGGTGGCCTCATCAAATAGGATCAACTGGGGATTTCGTGCAAACGCCCTGGCGATTGATATAAGCTGGCGCTCTCCGCTGGATATGGAACTGCCGCCTTCGCTCAGGACCGTATCCAAACCGTCGGGCAAGCGGTCAATGAGGGGACGACAGTTGGATGCATCAATGATAAATTGCTCTTGGGAAGGCGTCAGCGACAGGTCGCCCTGAAAAATGTTTTGCCGGATGGTGCCTGAAAATAAAAAAGGATCTTGCATAACCAGGGCCAAATGCGACAGAAACGAAGAGGCATCCAGATCTTTTAAGTTCAGGCCATTGATCAGCACTTGCCCCGATGTAGGATCATAGAAGCGGGGGATCAGATTGATTAAGGAGGTTTTGCCGGCCCCGGTTGGCCCCACCACTGCCACGGTTTCACCAGCGTTGATACTGAATGAGATATTTTGCAATATCTTCTCCCCGTCAACATAGCTGAAGCAAACATCGTCAAAGCGAATTTGCTCGATACGCTGTAAATCTATCACCCCGCTGGCACCCTTCACGGCAGGCCGGGCCAGGACTTCGCGGCTGTCCAGTATTAAAAAAATACGTTCAGCAGATGCCATGGCATTTTGCAAAATGTTATATTTTTCCGCCAGGTCGCGAATCGGCCGAAAAAACATTCTGATATAGGAAATAAAAGCAACCAGAGCACCCAGACTGACAGAACCGGCCAGCACCTGTCCGCCGCCGTAAAATATCACCAGAGCAACGGCCACGACCGCCAAAACTTCAATCAACGGCATGAAAACCGCCAACACATGAATCTGTTTCATACCGGCCAGGTAGTTTGCATGGTTCAATTCTTTAAAGTTGCGGTAATTGTTCAATTCTTGTTGAAATAATTGGACTACCCGAATGCCGCCGACAGTTTCTGAAAAACGGGTATTAATCTGCGCCACCTTGACGCGCAGTTCACGAAATATGTCCCGGGCGCGTTTGGAAAAGTTTATCGATGCATACAATACCGCCGGCAACACAATAAAAGAGACCAGGGCCAGCTTCCAGTTGATGACCAGCATGACGACGGCGATACCGAAAAGTAATGAAAGATCCTTGAAAAACATGGAAATGACCGAGGTGAACAGTTCATGCATGTTTTGGATATCATTGGTCGTTCGGGTCACCAGCCTGCCGACCGGGTTGCGGGTAAAATATGCGAGGGAGAGATTCTGAATATGACCAAACAGTTTCATGCGCAAATCGTGCATAATCATGAGCCCGGTATATTCCATGATCATTTTCTGACCGAAACTCAACAAAAAGTTGGTGATCACCAGGACTATAAAAACAACGGAGATAGCAGTCAGTCCCTTGATATCATGTTTGCGCAACACGCTGAGATCTGATTTTTTCATGCCGGGGAGCTGGCTGTATGAAATTTGAGCCGAGTCGTCATCAATTATAAACAGTTCTTTATTGGCCTCGACCAGCGCGCGCTGCCGGGAATCGGATAGATCCACGCGGATAACTCTTTTTCGGCTTTCAGTATCAATGTCTTTGCCGGCTGCGGAGGCAGTGATCATCGGCACGATATGCCGGTCGATGGCAATCTTGGTGACATAGGGCAGGGCAAGGTCCAGGCAAGTGATCAACAGCACCAGAGCGATCGATCCGAATAACATGAGACGGTATGGTCGTGTAAACGGAGAGAGCCTTTTCAGCAGCTTGACATCATAGGTTTTGCCCAATTTGGACTCTTCAAAGTATCCATGATCATGCTGCATTCAGATCCTCTTCAATTTCCTGCAAATAATAGGTTTCAGCATAATATTTGTTTGACTCCAGCAACTGCTGATGGGTGCCGCTTTCGGTAATATGACCCCGCTCCAGGGTGATGATACGGTCGGCATAACTGACGGCAGACAGGCGATGGGAGACGATAATGATGGTTTTCTGCCCGGTCATATTGCGGATGGTATTGATGATTTCCGTGCCGGTTTCCAGATCGACCTGGCTGATCGGATCGTCCAGGATCAGGATGGCATTGTCCTGAAGAAGGCATCGAGCAAGGGCAATGCGCTGCTTTTGGCCTCCGGATAGAATAACACCTTTTTCGCCAACCACGGTTTCCAGCCCATCCGGAAATCGTTTGATCGTGTGATACAGGGCAGCTTCTTTGACGGCCTTTGTAACTCGGCTTTCAGGGATGGTTTGATCGCCAAAAGTGATGTTTTGTCGAATCGTTCCGGCGAATAGAAACGGTTCTTGGGGAATGAAAGAGATTTGCGATCTCAGATTTTGAATTCTGATAGTGCGGATATTATGACCGTCAATCCGAATTCGCCCGCGCTGGATGTCGTAAAGCCTGGGTATCAAGCCTAAAAGCGACGATTTACCGCTGCCGGGGGGGCCGACGATGCCCAGCACGGATCCCGGCTTAATTTCCAAATCAATCTGAGAAAGTGCCGTATTTTCTTGCTGGTGCGATCCGGCGTCATAGCTGAAAGACACCTTTTCGAAAACAATCTGGCCTTTTACCCCTTGAATCGATACGGCATTATCAGCGTCTCTAATATCCGGTGTCGTCTGCAGAATTAGGTTGATGCGGTCCAGCGACGCCCGGCCCCTTTGAATAAGGTTTGTCACCCAGCCCAGGGCCATCATCGGCCAGGTCAATAATCCCAAATAACTAATAAACGCCACGAAATCGCCCGGCGTAATCTCCTGCAGGATGGTTTTACGGCCGCCGAAATAAATGACGATAGCCAGACTCAGGTTGGAAAAAAAAAGCATCATCGGGAAAAAGGAACCGAGAATTCTGACCAGTCTGATATTTTTGTCAACATAGGTTCTTGAGGCGGCGTCCACCTGGGCAGCCTCTGCCTTCATGCGGTGATGCGCCTTGATGATGCGAATTCCGGCAAAGCGTTCCCGGATCACTTCAGTGAGGTCTGAAAATGAGGATTGGACAGCCTGATAGCGTTGGTGCATTTTTTTGCTAAAAATACGGGTGCTGAACACGATTAGGGGCGTAGGGATGAGGACAAGGGCTGTCAGGTTAACGTTGATGTAGGCCATGAAGCCGATAGCTGCCAAACCCAGAACAATGGCATCGTTTAAGGCCACCATTCCCATGCCTGTGGCCATTCGGATTTGTTGAATATCGTTAGTGGCATGGGCCATCAGATCGCCGGTTTTGACCCGATCGAAATAGGCAGCTGAGAGACACTGCAGGTGGGAAAACAGCATGTTTCTCAGCCCCTCTTCGACTCGTCTGGCAGTTCCCAGCAGGCAGCGGCGCCAGATATAACGGAACAATCCGATAAAAACAGCAATGCCGATCATAAAAAGCGCATAGGCCAATAGCTGCCATCTGTCCAACCCCAAGGAGGTCAGATCATCGACAATCCATTTAATGATGCGGGGAATGAAAAGTTGAAGCAAATCGACAATGATCAGGCTGACCAGTCCGACAGCAATTTTAGCCCGGTTTTCGACAAAATAGGGTTTTATCAAATTAAAAGCGCTTATCATACTGGATACGGATCATTGGCAGCCGTTTTAAGTTACCGGCTTCCGAATGTTGATTGCCATCCGAAATCGTAGCTGAAATCCGCTTACGTGTCAGATGGACGGCACTCCGATACAAATTTATTTTTATGGCTAAATATAAGGGCAGTAAACTAAACTGCAAGCTATGCAAAATTTAGATGCAGAATGCCGGAAAAACAGCAGGTAGTAGATGGTGGATGAAACTGAAAGGACGATTGACGAAGGCCAATTGGCGAATGGTGGATGTCGCTTCGCTTAGTCTTTTTAAATAGACAACATACATTATGCCGGGATCGGCGGCCCGAAACCCTTTGTTGGCGCTCACTGTCGTTTTGGAGTCATTGACTTTATAATGTCGGCTTGTTATTGTAATCCTTATGGAATCTGGGAGAATTGTTGAATATATCGATCGCCAAAAGATCATGTGTGCGGTTATCCTGGAAGTAAAAAATACCCGGCTGAGACTATTGACCGAAACCAATCGCGAGGTCAAGCTTTCAGCCGGACGGCTTTTGCATCAGGATAAAACGCGTCTCGACCTATCCATGGGACGCGATAACATGGTCAATACTCTAAAAGGGGTTGCCGATAAACGCAGGGCGCTCATCCGCCAGGTGGATATCAAGGACCTATGGGAAGTATTGAATACGGAGCAGGTGTGGATCGACCTGGAAACCATGACGGAGTTTTGTTTTCCAGACAGCCCCTCGGGCGATCATCAGTCGGCTATTATTCGGGCATTTTTTGATGACAGACTTTATTTTAAATTCAATCTCGATAAGTTTTTCCCCAATTCGGCCGAAAAGGTTGCGCGCATTGTTGCCCAGCGCCAGGAAGAGGAAAGGCAAACGAGACTTATCGAATTCGGCAGTGATTTTTTGAAGCGACTGATAAACGGTGCCCCGCCACCTGATGACACGAAAGCTGGCGAAAGACAGGAAGTTACTGATCTATTAAGGTCTTATTATCTTTTTGAGCGCGACTTCAATCATCATTCATTGGCCAAAGCCATCATCAGCAAAGCTGGCCTGGATGGAACATCGGGACTCTTTTCGCTGCTCGTAAAATTGGATGTTTTCGATGAAGATGAAAATATCGATCTGTTGCGCTTCGAAGTTGCCACTGAGTTTAGTGATGACATCCTGGACGCTGCCCGCAACCTCGCAAACTCGGTTGAGGATTTTGCCGATGATCGGCTGCGGACGGATCTGACGGCAGTGCCCATGATGACTATCGACGGGCAATCCACCCAGGATTTTGACGATGCCCTCAGCATTGAAAAAGAGGGAGATGGGTTTCGGCTGGGTGTTCATATCGTCGATGTCGGGCATTATGTTCGTAAGGGCGATGCCATCGATTTGGAGGCTCTCGCCCGGGGAAGTTCAATATACATGCCCGACCAAAAAATATCCATGCTGCCGACTGAATTGTCTGAGGGGTTGTGCAGCCTGAGGGCGGGGCAATTGAGACCTGCCATCAGCACAATGGTGAACTTGAACCATTCATTAGAAGTCATCGATTATGAGATCCTGCCGAGTTTGATCAATGTCCAAAACCAACTCACCTATTACGATGTAAACTTGGTAGCCGATAAAAACCAAGATGTGATGCTGCTGCGGGACATCGCGCAAAAGTTTCGCCAAAAACGTCTGGACGCCGGTGCAGTCCAGATTTCGCTGCCGGAGATTAATGTCTGGCTTGGGGATGATCACAACATTTCCGTCAATAAAATCAACCGGGAAAGCCCCGGCAGAATGCTGGTGGCAGAATTGATGATCCTGGCTAACTGGCTGGCGGCAAAATTCCTGGCTGAAAATGAAGTGCCGGCAATTTTCCGCACCCAGCCTCCTCCCAGGGAGCGCCTATACAAAGGGGATGAGGGCACGCTGTATCAAAACTGGATGCAGCGCCGGTTTTTAAGCAGATTTGTTCTAAGTCACCGGGCGAATAAACACTCCGGGCTGGGCTTGGATGCCTATGTGACCGCGACGTCTCCTATCCGGAAATATTTCGATCTGGTCACCCAGCGGCAGATACGTGGGGCGCTCGGTTTAGAAGAACCATACACTTCAGACGAAATCGATCGGCTGATTCAATTGCTCGAAGTCCCTATGAGTTACGTACCACGGATTCAGTACGGACGACACAGATACTGGCTCTTAAAACACCTCGAACAACGCATCGGCGAAAAAGAGGAAGCCATCGTCTTGAAAAAACAGCGAAACCATTACCAGATCCTGCTTTCGAACTACATGATAGAATGTGATTTGCCCATATCCGGTGGTTTTGTATTGAAGCCTGAAGATCTCATTCAGGTAACCATCCAAAATGTCAGGGCCAGGGAAGATCAGATCATTGTCTATATCGGGTGACGGATAACCGAGGTCAGAGGTCAGAAGGCAGATGACAGATTGCAAAAGACAGGTTGTTGAAGGTGGAAGTGGGAATAGTCGGAAATCGGAAGTGGGAATGCGGAATTCCGAAAATGCAGTCGCTTCGCTCTGTCTGTTGAAACCAAAATAATGCCACCGTTTAAAACCACCTAAATTTGTTCTGCCGAACCAGTTCACCCTTATGTTAGGGTTATCCATTTTCACTCTCCATGTCCAATATCGCATAGTGTATCAATGGTTACACCACCCTTTTATTATTTTTTTTAATTAGAATCAGAAAATGAATATTTCTCTTGAAAAAATATGCTAAATAAAATACAGGTCTTTTATTAAAACTAAATCTTGCTCAGGGAGCTTGCATACAATGGGAATTCAAGAGCGCAAGGAAAGAGAAAAGGAGCGTCGGCGTCAACAGATCATGGTAGCCGCCAAGAGGGTATTTTCAGATAAAGGCTTCAGTAAAGCGACCATGGAAGATATCGCTCAGGAAGCGGAACTCAGCCCCGGCACATTATACCTTTACTTTAAAAACAAAGAAGAGCTTTACGCCTCATTATCTCTCAGAATTCTGCAATATCTTCTTATTCGGGTAGAGCATGTCAACGATGAGAAAGACGCCAATCCGGAGGAAAAATTAAAATCCCTGATGGACGCCATGTACGATGTCTACGAATTTGATCCACTTATTATAATAAACATGTTTCATCTACAATCGAGCGAAACCCTCAAGAATTTATCACCTCAGTTGATGACCGAAATAAAGGATTTGTCCCGCAAATCCTTGGGTTCCATTGCTAAAATTTTTAAAGACGGCGTGGATCAGGGCCTGTTTATCGACCGTCATCCGACTGCCCTGGCGGACACTTTCTGGTCTTTGTTTTCCGGTGTCGTACTCTGGTTGACGAGCAAACGGCTTATCAACGAGGAAAAGGACTATCTCAAGCAGACGCTTGAACTGGCTTTCGAGATTTTTGGCCGGGGAATAAAAAAGGTTTAAAAAAGCCTGGCAATTTCATCTGCTTCGAATTGAGGCCAGAAAGCAGGCCGCCCTTCTTTCAGGGCG